>JASMLP010000038.1 GCA_030748635.1 Planctomycetota bacterium | reverse complement strand
AATCCTGGCCGAACCTTTCTCCCCTCTTTGGGAAACCATTCTCGCTTCTCGGGTCGTCTTCTATATCGCCCTTGGCGAGGAGGAGAAAACGCGGTTTCGGCGCGATCTCCAGCTCTTTTTGGGGGAAAAACGGATCACGGGCATCGGAACCGAGGTCGACGAAATCTGTCGGGTCCTCTCGGCGGCCAGCGCGGTCATCTCGGTCTTCGGATTTCCTCAATGGGAGTGGGACCACATCGGTGAAATTTTGGTCTATCCATCGGCCTTCGGAAGGGACTTTCAACCCGTCGATGCGACCCATCCCGGAGGGGCCATCGGAATGGTCGGGAACGAGGCTCTGGACCGGGTGATGATCCTCTCGAAACCGGATCTGATCCACGGGTTCACAAACACGACCGACAAGCGCAACGTCGGGATTCACGAGTTCGCCCACCTGGTGGACCGGGCCGATGGGAATTTCGACGGCGTCCCGAAGGTCGGTCTTTCCCGCGATGCGATCGGCCCCTGGATGGAGTTGGTCCGGCGAGAGATGGTAAAGATCGAGTCCAGGCGTTCGCTCCTGGACCGCTATGGAGCGACCAACCCCACCGAATTCTTCGCCGTGGCGAGCGAGGTCTTTTTCGAAACACCGGAACTCCTAAAGAAAAAACACCCCGAGCTCTACGAGGCGCTCACCCAGGTTTTCCGCCAGGACACCGCTTCCCGCCTGAAAGGCGTCCTGAAGTCGATGTTACGCCCCGGAGGCGATCGTCTCGGACGCAACAGTCGCTGTCCCTGCGGCAGCGGCAAAAAATACAAGCGTTGCTGTCTGGGAATCGAAGAAAGTCGGCAACGCGTTGCCGGGCATAGAGACATTTGAGGTCTCCCTTCTTGGCAAAGAACAGACGCTACTCCGTTGGGGCGTCGTCTCGAATGCGGGAACACGTTGACCCCTGAAAGGGCGCCAACATGATTCGTTAATACGTCAGTTCGGTTCGAAAGGGCGGTGAAGAGGGGTTCTGTAGGTTTCTTCGATCACCAGGGGTGTTCATCCTGCGGGATGGGACCCGGTGTCGATCCAGTTTGGCATAAAAACTGAACACTCGGTCCGCCTGACTCCATAGAGGCCAAGTTTGCTTCCCGTCGCACGGAGAGGGGTGAGGGTTTGGAATGAGTTAGAAGAGGTCCAGGCTTTAGCCCGGGTTTCCGTCATCCATTTGTCGGGTTTCCATCTGAAATAGAGCAGAATTCCAGCACCGGAGGACGGATCAAAATCCTACTCACTGTTTAACCAAAAGAAGCTTGATCGGCCGAAAGGAGATATCAATGGCTTTCCCATTGGGTGAATATTTGGCAGATATAAAGGTCGTAGCGTTCCTGTTGAGTTTTATGTACAGAAAACCGTTACGGGTGTGTTTTCTAATAGATTGAACAGTAACAAATATTTCCCGGTATGCATGGCATGTGATTGTATTCAGGGGATTTTGATTTTGATCCACAAAGGTCATCTGTACGCAACCGATCCCGTCAAAAACCAGGTGGCCTTGATGCCCAGGAGGAATCTCTGGAACTCGAACTTTGAGAACAACGGGGCCACGAACGGATAGATTCTTTTTAAGTGGCAAGAAGGATTTGCCCGTACGATATTCTTGGTGGAGGGGTAAAAATCGAACCTCTTTAGTATTCTTCTTTTTGTCCAATGAGTATCGATGAACAAAGTGTTGCTTGAGACCCCTATGCGTGGAGTACTTCAGTTCGAAATGGAAAGCATTGTCGACAACTTCTACCGCCGGAACGGTGAACGTGACTCTTTCATTGGGAGCGATCGTCCCCAGGCTGAATTCTGATTGATCGGTATTCAGAAATAATCCTGCTAGCGCGTAGGGGCGGATGTTCTGGGCTTCGATCAGAACGCCGGCTTTGCGGATTTTAACAACACGAAATTTAAGATCGCAGAAGATTTGCTTTAAATGATAAAGCGCCGGCTTCTCTTTATTGTCTTGAGTCCAGTAACCCCTTGTGTCGTCGGGCTGCTCAGGAGAAAAAGGATCGTTATATCCCCGAGGAACATGTTGAGCCCAATTGTCGTGACTCTGATAAAAAAAAGCGCCCGCGGCACGGTTGGCGAGTAGGCGATTCCAGTAGCGATACATTCGCTCGATTCGTAACCGATAATTTACTCTTTCGTAAAAGGCGACAAAGCCACCGAACTCGCTGGCGATGAACGGTTTGCCCAGTGTGCCCAGCATTTGAATAGCGTCTTCCCAATAGGTGCTACCGCTGTCGAGCATATTAATTGAAAGGATATCGGCGGGATGATTCAGGTAAGTCAGAAAAGTAGAATAAGTGGTTGGGAAACGATAGAAGGAGCTTTCAGCGACATTATTGATCAATTTGTAGAGGTTCGGTATAGACCTTTCATGAGTCGTGCCAATTTCTAATTCATTGCCAAGATTGAATATCAGATTGGAGGGGTGCCCGTCGAGCGCGTGGATGTACTTTCTGAATTTTATTGAATATTTGTCAATTGCTCGACTGGACGTGATGTCGAAATTGTCCCAAGTAGACTGATCCGGTTGACTCATGATTAACATGTTGTGCTTGTGGCAAAGCCTGAGGATGTCTTCTGAAGGCTCGTGATATATCCGGATCATATTGGATCCGGCATTTTTGATTTGAATTAACCCTTCTTCCCAGGAAATGCCGGATTTGTGCTCATTGTGAGAGGGGATTAAACCCTTGATGAGAAAAGGCTCCTTGTTGACGTAGAGCGTATTGGATCTGAATTCTACGTGGGTCGTGTTGAAACCTGTTTTTTGAACACAATTAACTCCATCACCCTTGATGGTTACAATCGCTTTGGTGTAGTCCCATCCCATAGGGAAAGTTCCAGAGAACTTGGTTGAAAAGTTCCTGGCGCGAGAACGATGCTCTTTACTGTGAATTCCTCCGACAATATAGGCAATTCTCAGGGGCGTTTTCATCGGGTTGGATATTTTTGTTTCGATCGATACTTGGATTTTGTCGCCTATCGCCTGTTTCTTTATTGAGTTGTGTGTGACAACTCGGCTATCCAAATGAATAAGAAGAGGAAATCCGAATAGGTGTTGCTTATACCCGCAATTATCGTGCGCCATCAGGTCGTTGAAAAGTATCGATAAAACCAAAAGTGATGGAAGCCCAGTCACAAGAAGTAGATTCCTTCTCCTTCGTCTTCCAGTCACGGTATAGGCTAAATCTTCAATGTCGTTGTCGATATCAGAAGATCTCGCGATGGTTGACCATCTCCTTCGCTTCAATATCAAGTCGAGAATTCCGAGTAGGGATGCGAAGATGTCGATGAACAAGACCACTGGATAGGTCAAGACAACCCCGACAAAATGCCAAATCGTCGGTCTTTTCAATACCAAAGTGCCGGTTATCAGGATGAGCAGAGGCGATGCGAGGAATCCTAAATGTATATAGAACAGATTTTTTGCGTAAGGTAGTGGTGCGATCAAATAAAAGGTTTCGTTACCCAGGAATTTGTAAATATGGACGGAAAGGATGCTGATAAATGGGAATGTCCACAAAAAAGCCAAAACGAGATTTTGAAAATATTGCTTTCTGTTCCCAGCGGCTAGCAGGCAAAGCAGACATGACAAAATAAGGCTAGTGCCTAGGGCAAAATACTGGACATTCCTGGAATACTGAAAACTGAAATATAGGCCATAAAATAGCTGTTGAACCAAAATGATTACGGGAAGAAAGAAAAAAAACAGATGAAATGCCATTTGGGTTTTTTCTTTCAGAGAAAAACCACTCCACGATATTATTTTGAAGCAAAAGTCTTTTAGTGTTTGATTGTGTCCACAACTCCATCGCCTCCTTCTTGCGATATAGCTGAACACATCGGGAGCCATCTCCTCGTACGAACCTGATTTGGCGTTGTAGCTAATTTTCTCACCCCGAGAAAACATCTGGTAGGAGAGATATGTGTCTTCAGTGATGGAGTCAGGTAAACCTTGATCTCGAATAAGTTCAGTTTCAAATACACATGTCGTTCCGGTGAAATATGTCGTGTGTCCAAGCAGCGACAGGAATCGATTTACTACCTCATTGCCAATGTGGTTTTGAAGTGAATCCCATAGTTTGAATATATTACTTAAAGACAGTGGGCTTCTTTTCGATTGAACGATCTTCGTGTCAGACTGTGCGAGGACATTGATCGAATCGCTTAGCCAACTCTTCGTCGCTCTGTGATCGGCATCTAAAAATGCTACGTATTTGGTTTGAACCGTTTTTGCAACCGCATTCACTTTCTCGTTTTTCAGTTGTAATCCGGTGGCATGAAGCCGAAGTCTTCTGTTTTTGGAAATTTTGAAAAACTCGTTATAGAGAAAGCCCTTGTATCTTTGTTTCAGGTGTGCAAATGAGGTGTCTGTTTTGTCTTTGATCAGAACATCTATAAAGAGTGTGGACTTGATGTCTTGTTTCCTGAGGCTCTCAATCGTGTCGATGAGGGATTTGCCTTCGTTGAGAGATGGAACCAGGATCGTTATATCCTCGGCAACCGGAATCCTCTCTTGTTCCTGTTTTCGGGCCAGAAAAATATGGATCACCGAGATGGCAATATAGGCGACGCAATAAAGACCCAAGATCGATAATGAAACCGTAGTTATTATTAACAATAAAGATGTGTACATAAACGTAATCCCGTGCCTGAAATTTGGGAAGTTTGTGGCATTTGTTTTCTTTTCGCTTTGAACCGGATTGCGTAGAAAGTTACGTTCGTCGTATTCGGAATGATTTCAAAACGACTATCCGTATCCTGCCGAATGTAGAAATGCCCGTTTTTCGATGCGCAATACGCTCGCTTTTCGATTGAATTGGGAAATGCCCAAAGATGAGGTTTCGAATATATCAAATTTGAGAGAGCAGAAGGATTCATGGGTTTCCTGAATAGATTTGAACAAGCGGATTATTATTTTGTTGCTTGCGGACCCATTGTATCTGTTGAAGCATTCGACCTTTTCACTACTCGTCGGGAACGATCCGGTCTCCTTATCCGGCAGAAGGTAGAGATCGATTTCTGTCGGTTTTTCTCTCGTCTCCACTGCCATTTCTTACGCGCACGGTGTCGGTGTTTGTTCCTGTGGTGTAGCTTCTCGCGCTCTACAACACCCCCTCGCGCCGGTTGCGATGAGGGGGGTGCTCAATCTCCGTTGGACCGTGAGGGAGCGGAGTGAGTTGGCCGATAAGTGAGAGTCGTTTATCAGGAGGAACTGGACCCGCCAGGCAGAAGGGGGCATGGTGGGGGTGGAATGATCCGATGAGGACCCTGACTGGAGGCTGAGAAACCGCTTGCAAGCCGAAATCTTTTTTCCGCCCAAGGATGAGCCTCTCCGACAGGACGTAGGGGTTCTGGGGGCGATGCTGGGCGAAGTGTTGGTCGAACAGGGAGGAGGGCAACTGTTCGATCGGGTCGAGTCGGCCCGGCGAGCGGCTCGTCGCAGGCGGTCCGAACAGGGGGAGGCAACCGAGGAGTTGAGCGGATTGCTTCACGGGTTGGAGGCCGATGCGGCTCGGGAGACGGTTCGCGCTTTCTCGGCCTATTTCGGGCTGGTCAACATGGCCGAGCAGGTGCATCGGTTGCGCAGACGGCGGGACTATGACCGTGAGGGACCTCAGCCAGGCGGGGTCGAGGCGGTCTTCGGCTCACTGCGAGACCAGGGGGCCTCCCTCGAGGAAGTGATGGAGTTGTTGCGAGAGATGCAGCTTTCTCCGGTCTTCACTGCGCATCCGACCGAGGCCGTTCGGAGAACGTTACTGGTCAAAGACCAGCGTATCGCTCGGGCGCTCGTCGATCGCCTGGACCGGGACGCTTTGACGCCTCCCGAAGAGGCGGCGGTTCTGGAGCGGGTCCGGGGAGAGGTTACGACCGCCTGGCAGACCGAGGAGCACCTCTCCGTCCGTCCCAGTGTCGCCGATGAGGTCGAACATGTTCTGTTCTATCTGACCGAGGTGGTCTATCGGGTTATTCCTGCGTTCCACGAGGCTCTCGAACGAGGTCTTCGTGTTGTCTATGAAGTGGATGAACCGATCGAGATCCCGGGTCCCCTCTTTCGCTTCGCTTCCTGGGTCGGCGGGGATATGGACGGCAATCCGGCGGTTGATGCCGACACGATTCACGCCACCTTGCGACGACAGCGAGAAATGATTCTGCGCAAGTACCGGACCGAGGTTTCGACGTTGTTCGACCAACTCAGCCAGTCACTATCTCACGTCAAGGTCGATTCTGAGATTCTGGAACGGACGGAGATTTACGAGCGGCAATTCCCGGAGGTGGTTCGGGCTGTTCCGGAGCGTTACCGCGAGATGCCGTATCGTCGTTTGCTCTGGTTGGTGGCCTCGCGACTCGATGCCACGGCGGAGGACCGCGACCTGGGATACGAGAACCCGGGGTCGTTCGCCGCCGACCTGAAGCTTGTCGCGACGAGCCTTCGTCACCATGGCGGTCTTCACGCCGGTCACTTTCGGGTTCGCAGGTTGATGCGGCGAGTCGAGGCGTTCGGTTTCCATCTGGCCACGCTCGACGTGCGGCAGGACGCGGAAGTTCATCGTCGGGCGGTGGGACAGTTGTTGAAAGATGCCGATTATGTGAATCGAACGCCGGAAGAACGGACGCAACTTTTGGAGCGGGCCTGCAGCGCCGGAGGACCGGACCTGGAATCGGGACGGGAGGTCGCTGACGATGAGACGCGGGAGGTTTTGCGCGTTATGGAAGCGATTCGGGATTGCCGGTTGCGTTATGGGGCTTCGAGCATCGGGCCCTACATCATTAGCATGGCGCAGGCCCCGGATGACGTTTTAAGCGTCCTCTTCTTGGCTCGTTGCGGAGGCCTGACCGAAAAGGCGGGTCGGGTCCCTCTGGAGGTTGCCCCACTCTTTGAAACGGTTCGCGATCTTGCTTCGTCGGGCGAGACTTTGTCCACGATGCTGGAGAACTCGGTCTATCGGGACCACCTCGACAGCCGCGGGGGAAGGCAGGTTGTCATGCTCGGGTACTCCGACAGCAACAAGGATGCGGGGCTGGTCGCTTCCCGCTGGGCTCTCTTTGGGGCCCAGGAGGTGCTCTCCGAGGTGGCCCGGGCGGCGGGGGTCGAACTGGTCCTCTTTCACGGTCGGGGGGGGAGCATCAGTCGGGGGGGCGGAAAGACCCGGGAGGGCATTCTCGCCCAGCCCGCCCGGACTCTGGGCGGCCGATTACGGGTCACCGAGCAGGGCGAAATCATTCATGCCAAGTACGGTCTGCGCGGTATCGCCGCCCGGACTCTCGAATTGATGACCGGTGCGGTTTTGGAGTCGACGTGGCGAGGAAAAAGTGCGGTCGGACCCGAGCCGGCCTGGCGGGAGATGGCAGATGAGTTCGCCATCACGGCGCGAGAGGCTTACCGTGCTCTGGTTCACGAGGATCGGGATCTGGTCGCCTACTTTCGTCTGGCCACTCCGATCGACGTGATCGAACGGCTCCGGATCGGTTCCCGCCCGGCCTCTCGTCGAGGAGGAGGAGGGGTTGAAAATCTGAGAGCGATCCCCTGGGTATTTGCCTGGACCCAGAGTCGCCACGTCCTGCCGGGCTGGTACGGGGTGGGGGCCGGACTCGAAGCCGTCGCTGCCACCTACGGTTGGGATCGTCTCGCCGAAGTAGTCAGCCAGTGGCGTTTTCTCGGGACACTGCTTGCCGATGTCGAGATGGTGCTCGCCAAGGCCGATTTGCGAATCGGCGCGCGCTACGCGGAACTGGCAGGTCCCGTTGGTGAACGGGTTTACCCTCGGATTCGGAAGGCGTTCGAACAGACTCGAGAGGCGGTTTGTCGTGTTCGTGGCATCGACGATCTGCTCGAAGACGAGCCGGTCTTGCGCCGGGCGATTCGTCTGCGGAACCCTTATGTCGACCCCATGAGCTTGATTCAGGTCGATCTGCTCCGTCGCTGGCGGGAAGGGGGGTG
>JASMLP010000037.1 GCA_030748635.1 Planctomycetota bacterium | reverse complement strand
GGGTGTCGATGAATCCTCAAGATCCCACACTGTACGAAGCGAACTCTTTTGAGAAGCGATCCGAATTGACCGAAGAACAAGGAAGCTCCGAATTCGGAGATCGCTACGAGGTGTTGGGTGTACTCGGTCGGGGGGGGATTGGCCGAGTTTATCTTGCGTTAGACCGTCAGATGCGCCGAGAGGTGGCGATCAAATCGTTGATTCACCCGGACCAGGAGGTCATACGCGTACGGTTTCTCGAGGAGGCTCAGATCACCAGTCAACTCGAACATCCGAACATCGTTCCGGTTCATGAAATGGCTCGAAATGATAAAGGCGAGCCGTTTCTGGTTATGAAGCGTATTCGGGGTCAGAGTCTCCAGAAAACACTCGATTTGTGTGAACAGCAAGGTCGCACAAGGGGAGGCATGCTGCAGCAACTTTTGGATGTTTTTGCCAAGGTTTGCGATGGGATCTCTTATGCCCACAGTCGGGGAGTCGTACACCGGGATCTCAAACCCGACAATATCATGGTGGGCCAGTTCGGGGAGGTTCTCCTGCTCGACTGGGGGCTGGCAAGGATTCAAGGTACGGTCGATGTGGGTACTTCCACGGAAACCGTAGAGAGTGATCGGCAAGAGATGGGATTGCACGCTACTCGTGATGGCGCGATCCAGGGAACCCCCGCGTTCATGTCGCCCGAACAGATTCGGGGCGATCCGGTGGACGCTCGTTCGGATATTTACAGTCTGGGGGCGATTCTCTACACCATTCTAACGCTCAAGAAACCCTATGAAGGGAATACCGCGAGAGAGGTTCTCGACCGAGCCAGAACACAGTTATTGATACCTCCTTCCCAGCGAAACCCAGTCGCTAGTATCCCCCGAGAACTCGAGGCCATTGTTCTCAAATCGATGTTCAGAGATCCCGAGGGTCGTTATCAAAGTGTGGAGGCTTTGCGCCGAGACCTGAATGCCTATCGAGAAGGACGAGTCATCGAGGCTGTCCGCTATACACCTCTGGACGTTATGCGTAAATGGATTCAACGCAATCAGGTTGCTGTGGCAGGTATGGTCGCGACGATTCTTGTCGCTCTTCTGGGATATGGGGGTACGGTGTGGACTCGAAAGCGAGCGACCGAGGAGGTCAAGAATCGAGAACGGATACGGATCGAGGAGCAGTTGGATCAGATCTCGAGTCGTCTGGCTGTTTTCGAGGAAGAGAGAAAAGCCTGTTCGGGTCGAATCCATGAGGGTTCTTATTCCGAAGCGATCGAATCGATCGAGTCCTTGCTCCAAAAACATAGGGGGCCAGTTGAAGAGATCGTCGAGAATGATCGATTGCGTAAATATCGTTTTTCCCGCTGGCAAGACGCTCGACGATTTGCGGACTCGTTGATCTCGCTGCGCGCGGATGCGATCTATCAGTGGGTGGATCGGGAACTCGAAGTGACGGATCGGTTGTCTTCGGAATCGGATCCGAATCTTGCGGATCGACTTGAAGATTCATTCGAGCGCTTTCTGGCGTACCAAAAAGAGGGAGGGAAGTTGAAAGATCTTTCCGTCTCTATTTTTGCTTTGCGCCGTTTGCGTATTGCCATGGAGCGTGGCGAAGATGATGTGGCTCGTCGTTGGGCGGCTCGGGCATTGGTCGCTCAACCGAGATCGTTGTCGACTCAGAGCGCTCTTTGGATGCTCGGCAAGAACGCCTACGAGAAGGGCAAGCATGAGGAGGCTGTGGGTCAATTACATCTGGCGATTTCTCTGAGTGATGGTCGGACTCGTGGCGAACTGTTTTTGTTGCTCGCCCGATCGTTGGCTTCCCTGGGAGATCAGGCGGTGACTCCTTTTGCGCCGGAGGTTTCCGCTCGGGAGATGGCGCTGCGATGTCTGCTACAGGTTGTGGGGAGTGATGGGCGCTGGAATACGGATTACTCGGCTCCCGAATCGGTGCAACGCCTTGCCGTAGATTGGTTTGAGATTTTGAGACGAATTACGATGAGTGAGAAGTTCCAGGGGGAATTCTTGGGAATTCATCGATCGGGTCGGGAAGGGTTTCTGCTCTGGAAAAAGAAATCGTCAACTATTCGCCTGGTTCATCGGGATCCTCCCAAGCGACCGGGTATGGAACCTTCGACTCTGGTCGTTAGCAAGGAGTTCGATCTGACTCCTTGGGTGCGGAGTTTTGGGGAGGATGCCCGTTTGCTCCGTGTTTCCGGCGTGGGTCCGGGGGGGAAGGCTTCGGGGGTCTCTTTTTTGCTGGACGTATCGATTCCCTCCAAAAAAATGTTTCACTTGATCGGGATCAAGGATCTGGAGTCGATGGAGGCGGTTTTTCGACTTTCCGATCGAGAGCCTTTATTTCGGTGGCCACGACGCGCTTTCGGCGACCTGGATGGAGATGGGCGAGTCGATTTCGTTTTCTCCACGAAAAATAGTTTTCAGATGTTGTTTCAGGATCCAGGAGGTCGCTGGTCTGGCCCTAGGCGATTGCCTTCTGCCAGGGGGGGAGAGTCTGGTAGCTGGGTTCGGTCGCTGTCGGTAGCGGATCTGGATGGGGATGGGCGGACTGAGGTGGTCGTTTCTCGAGGGGAATTCAACGACTACTCGGTCGAAGTTCATCAGGTGAATCGAAATCGAGATCCGGTGCTCAAGGATGTAAAAGTCCTCGGAAGAACCTCTGTGAGTTTACTTCCGGATCGCAAGGGGTTTTTGGTGGTGACCGCGAACCACAAGCTGAAGGAGGATTGGAAATTTTTCGATGAATTCCAGGGTGCTCGTCCCCAGAAAGGGTTCGGATATTTTGTCTGGAAATATCGAAAGGGCCGTTTGATAGACCATCCCGGTGGACATGTTCGGAGTTCGGGGGGCTTTGCCGGGTACGGATGGACTTCCGGTCCTTTCGCTCTGGGTGACGGTGAGGTGATGTTGGCGAGTCACGAGAGTAAGACCAGCTGTTTCCTGTACAACGGTAAGTTTCTGGATTCGACCGCGATTCGAAGGAGAATAACGATTCCACGAGTGGAATTGCGCTATGTGCAAGGGGTCGGCCTCGTGGCGGAGTCTCGGTATTACCGTACGCTGGATTCGGCGGACCTGGATGTGTTGAGGGAGCGATCCATTCCGTTGGCATCCATGGATCAAGAAGATGAATTACTATTCATCGTTCGGTATCTGATGGGAGCGAATCTGGCTCGAGAGGCCGTCGAGGTGCTGCGTCGTCCGGAGCAAGAGGGGAAGGTGTTGGGGGTACAGGCCCTGAGGCTTCTTTTGCAAGCTTTGCGAGCTTCCGGGTTGCCCGACGCACTGGAGAATCGTATCGAGTCGATACAGCCTGATCTCCGGTTTTCTTCGACCATCCATCTTTGCCTGGAGAGATTGGGGCGTCATCATCGTCGTTACGATTTTGTAGCGAAGACCTATCGCACCTGGGGGGCCTCTCTGGCTCTTCCAGGGGTGACTCGACGACTTTTTCGGGCTCAGGCGGATCTGTGGGGGCGGGTGAGTAAAGAGTTGGGGACGTCGGTTTTCGATCTTCGAGGAACGCAGGTCGTGGCGGGTGACTTTCGGGGAGAGGCCGAAGATCTTTTGGTCACGAATCGCCCCGGTCTGGTCTGGATAAATCGTTCCGGGGATCAGGAAAACTTGGTTTTTCGAAGCGTTCCTCTGGAGACTCAGGTTTTGGAGGTTTCCCCTCAGACTTCTCGAGTTGTCAAGAATCCGCATTTCTCCATGGCTGGATTCGGGTTCCGATACGAGAGGGGGTCCTTTCGGATTGTTCAGGATGTGAAATGTTCCGGTATTTTCTGGGCAGGAGGGCAAGGCTTTTCCGTGTTCCCTCTTCAATCGGAAGAGGGTGGAAAGGGGCGAACATTGCCCCCGAAAAGTCGCCTCGGTTGGACGGTCCATTGTCGAGGCGGGAACGAAGTGAATCGGGTTGTGATCTCTCCGGGAGAAGTGCAGGTGGATTCATATCTGAATCGGTCGCTGCGCATCGAAATGGAATATTTGGCTCCGTTTCGTCAATATCGATTCGTGATTGCGGATCGTGTTACAGGGGACGTGCTATATCATCGAGTTTCTGGAAAGGAAGCTCCCCTGCAACCGGGTTCGTATCTTCTGGCTTTTGGGTTGCGCAAAAGCGGCCAGTGGCATCCCGCTCGGATCGAGTTGGAGCGTATGGTGGTCTTGGGGCAGGGGAAGCTCGTTTCAGAGCGGGATATGGTCGGGATCCCGTGGTTGCAGGGACAGTTCCGCGGGGGGGGGGAGTCGATTGCAAGCTTCCATGTTGAAGGGGCGCTTGGCGGATCATTCCAAATGGCTGGAAGAGCAGTGTCGCCGAGGTCAGATCGCTGAACAATCGATTCAAGATCCTCAATTGCGGAAGGAGTGGAAACTCCGGTTACAGGTCTGGGAGGTTGAGCGGTTGTGGATCTCGAGCCAGGGGGACCCTGATCAATTTGCCGCCAAGCTGAGGGGGCTGGGGAAGAAGGCGATTGGCGCTGTACACGCCTGGTGCCTCGAACTGGGAATCGGGGAATCTCAGGCTCCTCGTTGGATCGGAGTGGGTCGTTTCTATCTCGAAACGCTCTTTCCTGGGCAACCTCCCGAGAAATTCGACCATCTGATTCGACAGCAAGAAGAGAATTTGTATCAACGGTTGATTCAGTTCGAGAAGGAGCAGGCGCGACTGGTTGCTATGAAGAGGCAGTTGCCTTTTTCTGAGTGGAAACCGAAATATGAGCTATTCGAACGAAGTCGACAGAACCTTTTCATGCAAGTAGGCAACCAATTCACTCTGTTGGCGGTCGGCTTGGGGTGGCTCGAAAAAGTCTTCCCTGAAAACCTCGAGATCGCAGAGGCTTCGATTCGTCGATGTGTTTGGTTTGCTTCCCAGGAATCGCTGAGATTTCCTGTTCCGATCGAAACCCGACGAGCTCTGATCTGGAAAGGGATGGAAAGGATTCAGAGTCTGGAGGGAAGGAGTCAGCCGAAGGTGGCCAATCTCCTGCGTTTTTATCGGGCCCAATTGCTGATCTCTTTGCATCGGCGCGAGGAGGCCCTCGAGGCTCTCTCCCCACCGATACCGCGCGGTTTCCAGAACTATTCGGTAGTCCGGTGGCAAGATCTATATACCGATCTTGCGAAGGCTCGGAAAAACTGGGCGAAGAGTGTGATCGGTCAGATCCGTCGGGAAGGGGTCTCCTTTCCACGCCTCCCGGGAGAGTGATTCGATCGTGAGCGGGGAACGTTTTAGAAGTGGCCCTTCCACGCCTCCGAGCCAAAGAAGCGTGAAAAGGCCAGCATTCTTACAGGTGGTGTGTTGTTCGGGGACGATTCCCGGCCGATCGGCGCCTGGGTCGGATCAGTCGCAGGTGCCTCCTGATCCACATTCAAGGCACTTATAGCAGGCTCCATTACGAACCATGATGGCTCCGCAGTCGGCGCAGGCGGGAGCATCCGATTGGGTCCGGAATACGTAGCGCTCCGTATCGCGCAGGGTTCGCATGGGTGTTTCTTCTTCTTCCGGTTCGGAGTCTGAATTTTTGGATTCGGGTGCGGGCACCGGAGGAAAGTCCGAGGTCAGAAATTTTCTTTCCATCCAGCGGAAAATGTAGTCGAGAATACTTTTGGCGAGAGGAATTTCGGAATTGCTGGTGATTCCCGACGGCTCGAATCGTGTGTGCTTGAACTTGTTGACGAGAGCCTGGAGCGGCACGCCGTACTGGAGGGAGATGGAGCAGGTGGTGGCCACGCCGTCCATGAGTCCTGAAACGACCGAGCCTTCCTTGGCCATTACAATGAAGATCTCGCCGGGAGATCCGTCCTCGTACATGCCGACCGTCAAGTAGCCTTCGTGTCCGCCGATGGAGAACTTGTGGGTGATCGCCTGGCGTTCATCAGGAAGGTGGCGTCGGGATGGGAGGGGGAGCGATTTGGAGTCAGATTTCGAGTCGGTATTACCGGTCATGAGGGGTTGGGATCGTTTACATCCGTCCCGGTAGACGGCCATGCACTTGAGGCCTAACTTCCAAGCTTTCTCATAGACTTCGCGGATCTCTTCGGGGGTGGTATCCGAGGGCATGTTGACGGTTTTGCTTATCGCTCCACTGACGAAGGGTTGAACCGCGGCCATCATTTTGACATGGCCCATGTGGTGGATCGAGCGGACACCTTGGATGGGAGGAAGCGCGCAGTCGAAAATGTTCAGGTGTTTTTCTTCGAGTTGCGGGGCGCCTTCGATGGTCCCGTTGTCACTGATGTACTGGAGAATTTCATTCCTGTCCTCGTGGGCATATCCGAGGTGGACCAGCGCTTCAGCGACTGTGTTGTTTACGATTTTGAGAAAACCGCCGCCGACCAGATTCTTGAATTTGACCAGGGCGAGATCCGGTTCGATGCCGGTGGTGTCGCAGTCCATCATGAAGCCGATGGTTCCTGTGGGCGCGATCACGACTGCTTGCGCATTTCTGTACCCGTGAATTTCTCCCAACTCGATCGCCTTTTTCCAGCAGGCGTTGGCGGTGTCGTAGAGTTCCGATGGGATCTGGCTCTGGTCGAGGTCCAGGGCGGCATCGCGATGCTGCTCCATGACTCGGAGCATGGTCGTCCGGTTTTTTTCGAACGCGTCGAATGGGCCCATGTGGTCGGCCATGCGGGCCGATTGGCTGTAGGCTTCGCCGCATAGAATGGCGGTGACGGCGGCGGCCATCTCCCGGCCACGATCGGAGTCGTAAGGGATGCCCCAGGCCATGAGGAGGGCGCCGAGGTTCGCGAATCCGAGCCCGAGCGGGCGAAATGTATGACTGTTGAGTTCGATTTTCGGGGTGGGGTAGCTTGCGTTGCCGACGATGATTTCCATGGCTGTGAACATGATGCGCACGGCGTGCCGAAATTGGTCCACGTCGAAGGAGCCGTCTGGGCGACGAAATTTCATCAGGTTCATGCTGCCGAGATTGCAGGCCGTGTCATCGAGGAAAACGTATTCCGCGCAAGGGTTCGTGGCATTGATGCGGCCGCTGTCGGAGCAGGTATGCCATTTTTGAATGGTGGTGTCGTACTGGATGCCTGGGTCTCCGCAGGTGTGTGCGGCATGAGCCATGCGGTTCATCAGGTCGGTGGCATCGTGGGACTCGAGGACTTCACCGGTGGTGACGGCTCGGGTGTACCATTTGGCCTCGCGCTGATAGGCTTCCATGAACTCGTCACTGACCCGGATGCTGTTATTCGAGTTCTGAAAAAATATGGAGTTGTAGGCTTCTCCGCCGAAACTGCCGTCGTAGCCGGCTTCGATGAGTGCCCACGCTTTTTTCTCTTCGCTTTCTTTGCATTCGATGAAGTCGATGATGTCTGGGTGGTCGATATTCAGGATCACCATCTTGGCGGCTCGTCGGGTTTTACCGCCAGACTTGATGACTCCCGCGAAGGCGTCGAATCCTTTCATGAAACTGACCGGTCCGCTGGCTTCTCCTCCGCTAGAGAGTTTTTCCTTTGAGGAACGGATGCTGGACAGGTTCGATCCAGCTCCAGAGCCGTACTTGAAGAGGAGGCCTTCGGTCTTGGCCAGATCGAGGATCGACCCCATGGTGTCCTCGACGGAATTGATGAAACACGCGCTGCATTGAGGCCGCTCTTCGATGCCCACATTGAACCAGACGGGGGAATTGAAGCAGGCTTTCTGATTGACCAGGATGTGGGTGAGTTCGTTTTCGAAGATCGAGGAGTCTTCTTGACTGGCGAAGGATCCTTGGCGAATTCCCCACCCGACGATGGTGCGGGCTACGCGGTCGATCAATTGACGAACGCTGCGTTCCTGTCCTACTCCGTCGCGACTTCTTTTGAAGTACTTGCTGACAACGACATTGGTTGCCGTCAGGCTCCAGTTGGATGGGATTTCGACTCCGGTTTGCTCGAAGATCACCTCACCACGGTCGTTTTTGATGCGAGCGGTTCGTTCTTCCCACTCGATCTCGTCGTAGGGGTGGACATCTTCTTCGGTGAACATCCGTTCGAAGTGGAGTCCCTTGGATTGTTGTTGTTTTTCGGCGGCGAGTCGACTTGACGCAGTGGACATCCTCTAATCCCTTTCTTCTTCCCTTTTTGAACTGCTTATCAGGGGGAGGGGGAGGTTGGTGATCTCAACGACGACACCACAATCTTCCTCGACCCATCCACCGAGTGTTCCCAACCAGAGGTACAGCTGAGAGTCCTGACGTTGAAGGGTGTAGGTCTCCTCGGTCGGGGAGAGTCCCCAGCCCGTTTTGCCGACCTCGAAGTGGTGATACGAGCAGTACAGTTCTGTCTGTTCCACGCGTTCCCCATCCCTCGCGCTTGCCATGAAAATCCCTCCTGAAAAGACCCGCTGGAGGCCCTCTGAACACCACACCATGTAGGTTGTGTGCGGAACAGTACCCCAATATTTAGGGGCTGTCAAGAGTTCCAGCCGGATCGAAAAAAGGCCGAAAAAAAGCTCTCTGGCAAGCGATTTGCTTGGATCTGGAAGTTGTTGGTATCACATTATTTCGAACTGATTCACGAGCTGGTTCTTTCAGTGAAACCTCAAAATTTTGGTTCGCCTCGGAGGAAGCGAGGGGGCGACTGGGCGCAAATCCGAGATCTCTAAAAAAGGGGCTCAGCACTTCCTTTTGGGCCACTCTAGGGAAGGGAATCGGACGATTTTCGACGGTCCAGAACGGGCCGCTTCTTTATTTTTATTCATTTTTTTTCGGGAAGTTTTTGCAACGGTTCACGACTTCTTCTTTCCAGGGGGAACGGAGAGTTGATTCGTAGTCTGGACGAGCCAACTCTCGGCAGTCGCGAAGACCGTTGGTAAGATTTTTCGTCTGACCGGGAAGTGCGTCTGGGATCTGGAGGCACGCTTCGAATGCGCAGTCGCATCGGAAGCGGTTCGTTCCCGCTGTCACCGCTGGAGGGATCTCTCGGTGAGAGTCGCTTCAGAGTCCGGAAGCTTTCTCGTATCGAGGGGGTGTTCCGGAAATAGGGGGATCGGGCTCGAAAGACCGTCTGGGAATGTTTAATCGGCCGGTTCGAGGTTCAGGAACCGGAGAAATTCCTCGGTCGATTGGCGACCATCCCGGCGGGCGAGGAGGGTCTCTCCGTCCGGTTGGACGATCGCATAGACCGGAATCGCCGAAGGGACCCCTCCGTTCAATCGGAGGAGGAGATCTAGGTTCTTCTGCTCTTCGGGAATCTTGTGAGGAAGGTCGGTGTGTAGCTCGACGGCGATGAAACGTTCCTGAATGATCTGGGCGACGCGAGGGGTTTTGTTCGGGTCCAGCACGCTGGCCTCCATGGCGCGGCAGTTCACTCAGTAGTGTCCTGTGAAGTTGATCAAGAGGTTCTTGTTGCTCTTGGCCGCGGCCTCTTTGGCCTCCTCCCAGTTGTGAATCCACGCGATCCCACGATTCGGGCCGTTGCTTGAGGCTTCGGCCTTTTTCACCGGCGGAAGGAAGCCCTCCAGGGCGCCCCCCATAGGGCTGCCGAGAAGCCCTCCGGCGAGGTAGCACAGCAGGAAGAGAAAAAGACCGATCCAGAGGGCGCGACCGCCACCGATGGTCGAAACCTCGGAGTCGTGAGGGAAGCGGATTCCGCCCAGGAGATAGAAGATGATCAGAGCGCTGATCGCCACCCAGAGAAGGAGAAAGACCTCACGGGTCAGGAGGATCGGCCATCCGTTGCCCATGGCGATATCGGTATTGCTGAGGAATTTGAGGGCAAAAGCGACCTCGAGAAAGCCCATGGTCACCTTGAAGGCGCTCATCCAACTTCCGCTGCCGGGCATCGTTTTCAGGAGACCGGGGAGCAAGGCGAGCAGGACGAAGGGCAAGGCGAGTGTGCTGCTGAAGATGAAGAGAGCAAACGTCACGGCAAATCGGGAAGGGGCCTGGGCGGCTTTGGTGAAGAGGGCGAAGACGAAGGGGGCTCCGCAGGAATAACTCGTGATCATGAACAGGGAGCCGAGGAGAAAGAGACCCGGGAGAGTGACCCCGCCGAGCACTTTGGCCTGCCCTTGGCTGGCTCCTCGTTGCACGATTCCCGGAAGCCAGATGTCGTAAAAACCGAAGAAAGAGCCGGCGAAGTAGAGAAAGAGGCCGCCGATGGCGAGGTTGACCCAGGGGTTCGTCGCGAACTGCTGGATCTTCTGCTGTCCGGCTGCGGTACTGCCCAGGAGCACATCAAATGCGAGACCGACGGCGGTATAGGCGACGACGATTCCGGCGCCGTAGACCAGTCCTCGTAGAAGCGAAGTTCCCCAGCCTCCTCCTTCACCTTTGGTGAAGATCGTGATCGTGATCGGAATCATCGGGTAGGTGCACGGCATGATGAGCGTCAGCAGGCCCAGGAGGATGCTGGGGACGATCAGATCGAGGAGTTCCGCTGATCCCTGTGAGGGGTTTTCCGACGGGTCTTCGGGTGCCGTTTCTGCGGGTGCCGTTTCTGTGGATGTGGGTTGGGGGGGGTCGGGGGCGGTGGAGTTCGCGACGACCTCAATGGTGGCGGTACTGAGGATGCGGTCGATCGGAAAGCACCCCTCCTCGTTACAGGTTTGCCCCGCGATGGCGATCTGGATCTGGAGCGGCTTACCGAGTGCGGTCTCTTGGGGCAGGGTGTAGGGGAGTTTGACTTCGATGGTGCCTTCATGAGCCTCGTAGTTTCCCAGAACTTCATCCTCGATGACGTGGCTGGGGGGCCAGATGGCGGGCCCGAGGGTTCCTCCGCTCTCCAGTTGGAACGTCATGGCCATGCCGAAGTCGCTGTCGACGGAGAAGATGTGGTATCCGGGGGCGACATCGAAGGTGATGACGATGTGGATCGTCTGGCCGGGAGCGGCGCTGGTGGGGTCGGTTGTCGTCTGGACCTGGACCGCGTCCAGGGCGTCCTGGGCGGGAAGAGGACAGGCCAGGAGTGGGAGTAGAAGGGCCAGGATGGGGATCCAGATGCGGACAGGATTCATATGCGGGGTGCTCCAGTTCAGCCTGGTGGGGACCGTTCAGCGTTTGTCGGGAGGGACGATTCGTTCGTCCCTTTTTTGAGGGGGTAGATGGTGGGAGATAAGTCCCCAGATGAACTTATCTGAATCTTGGGGCGATGGATCTACCTTATTTTCCATGCCTACACCTTTTCCCCAAACCTGCCATCTATTTGAACACGGAGGATCCGATGGACTCGGAACCCTCTCGCATACGTAAGTTTATACCACCAAAGCAATACGGTTCATACTCTTTTGGTGTTGGGAGGCCGGGAAGATTCGCCTTCCAAACGATTCCTGTGAAAGGACCGGAGGCGGTCGAGGGGGGTCGGCTCTCACCGACCCCCGGGGGATCTATTCGGCGGTTTCCACCTTGCGGTAGAACTCGTCGATGGCTCGCTCCAGAGCCTCCGGGCCGGATCCTAGTTTGGGTTCACCGATATCTTCGATGCGCCCTTGAAGCCCCTCGAGAAGGGCGGTGCCGTTCCCGAAACGACCGAGGTTGTCGTTCATCTGGGCTTGGATCTGGCTGAAGGCGTCGACCCGCTCATAGAGGTGGGCGAGTTTGTCGACCAGAACCTGAATGGCTTGACGGCCGGCGAGGAGTTCCGTTTCGACCATGCGGTCGGCTCGAAGGGTATCCATCACCAGCTGGATGTTGTCCCGCAGAAACTGTTTTTCCGCCTCGATATTCTCGATCAGGGTCAGGTACGCCGATTGAAGTCGTTCAAAAACCTGTGCGAGACCGTCCAGGTTTTTGGCCAGCCTCTCGTACTGCTCCCGGGTTCGATCATACCCCTTGACGTAGCGATTGTGGATTTTCCAGGAGAGATACCGACGTCGGAATTCTCGCTTCAAGCGGGCTTCTTCTTCGGGAGAGGAAGCGGTTCGGATCTGGGTGGCGAGATCGTGGAGTTCCTTTCCGATCTTTTTGCCCTTTTTCTTGAAGTTCTGATGCTGTTTGTTGTACACGACCGCTTTGTAGCTCACATGGTGGCTGAAGCGTTTCAAGCGGTATTGGACCTCGCGGAAGGTGGATAGCAGCAGGTCCTGCTTTCCGATAACCCGGTCGAAATCGGAAACCACGGTTCGCGCGTAGCTGGAGAGCTTGACTTGAACCCGGCTCGCGGCGAGACGATCTTCGGGATTTTCCAGATACTGTTTCAGATCCGACCCGAGGTCTGAATTGGCCTGGTGAAGGGTGTTCAAAAGAGGTTCGTAATCGCGCATGGCCTGTTCCAGGGTTTGCAGCTGGGGCCGGATGGTCCACGAATCCATCGATTCGAGTCGGCCGGTCCCTCGAATCGGTTCATCGGGTGGGTCAGATATCGGGGGTTGTTGAGCCAGAACGGTTTCAGCGACCAAGCCGAGGAACAGGAGAAAGGCAATGAAAATTCGCATGGGGAAGAGACTCCATCGGGATTCCGGGAGGATTATGAGGGGGTTGGATAGTGAATCAATTGCAAGGCACGTTCCATAATCGGTTCCATTTGTAAATCGTTTGGAGGTATCCGTTTGTGGTTTCTTTGCGGGGATGAAGTCGGGGGGCGGGTCGGAATAGTCGTGGGTGTTGTTGGAAAGTTGTTACCCGGTTTCGGTTTCGCCGTACGTTTCGGGAAGGGGAGAGGCGTATAATCGGCCGCCATGGAATTTTCACCGGGTGCTAGTCCCGATGTCTCTGCATCGGTCGATCCGTTCGAGGACTGTTACCAACGGTTCGAGGAATTGCTTTCCAACCCTTCCGTATCGACGGAGGAGGTCATCCACCGTTTGCACCAGATCGAGGAAGATATTCATCGGATCGAGGAAGATCAGCCCGAAGACTCCAGAGGAGATTCAACGCATCCGGTTCACGATCTTCTCGCCCGGATCGAAATTGTCGAGCGTGAACTTTCTCATCTCCGATCCTGGCATCCCGAGGTGTCTTCCGAACTGCTGGAAATCGTGGATCAGATCGATCAGGAGGTGCATCAGATCTGGATTTCTGCCGTTGACCATGGAACTTCGGTGCGTCTCCAGAAGCCAGAAATCTCGGTTATCGAGTGGATCACTGTGCATCTTCGTCTGGGAGAGTTGTTGACCCGTCTTCGGGGTTCCGACGGAAAGTTGCTTGGGAATGGAACGTCCCGGTTTGGGGACGCGATCCGGAAACTGGAAGCTCGGCTCCAAGAGGTGGAGTTTCGCTTCGAAAGGGATCTGGAGAATCCATTTTCTTCCCAAGCTCGAGTTTCGGCGACCCGCTGGTTTTCCTTGCAAGCGGATCGAGCGGCGGAACATCTGGTCCTGGCCGATGAGAAAGATCTGCCCCAGGCGATCGCCTTGCTCGATGCAACCCAGGTCGAGTTGGAAAGACTGGTGGCGATCGGCCGTCGTCTGCTAGATCGACCGGTTGAGGGAGGGCGGTGGCTCTCGCGTGCGGAAAAAGCTCCTCTTCGCTCGGCTTGGAGAAGACTCAAGCGGTGCGAGAGGCAGGTGCGTGGGGAAGCGATGGAGAAGCGTTTGCAGTTCCAGTTGGAATCGCGCTGGGGGCGCCAACGCGTTGGGTGGATGGAGAACACGATTCTGGGGCTTATCATTCTGGTGGTTGTTCTCCTTGTCTTCGAGGCGACTCAGGATTTGTCCGCGTCTACTCTGAATGTGCTGATGTGGGTCGACACGGCGATCTGCGCGGTATTTCTCTTCGAGTTTTCGTTCAAGACCTGGCTCGCGCGTCCGCGAAGTCTTTATTTTCGACGGCACCTTTTCTTTGATCTGCTGCCATCGATACCGTTTGGGTTGTTCGCGAGTGGAATCGCGACGCTCGATTCGGCCCGAGGAGCCCGGGTCGTTCGGTTTCTTCGTCTCCCTCGATTGATTCGATACCTTCGGATCGCCCGCCCTCTGGTTCGTGTTTTCCGAGTGATCGCGTTTGCCATCCGGGGGATGGACCGTCTGGTCCGTCGAATCCGACCGCTTTTGAACCGGCCGATCGTGTTTTTTACGAGTTCGGTGTCGACTGGACAGTCCCGAGATGTCCGTCGAGATCTCCTTTCACTTCGGGGACGTTGCCACCGTCGTCGTCGTCTGGTTCTGGCCTCCCTTTCTCCCGACCTCCGGGCGGATCATTTGCGAGTCGAGTTGCAGCATCTTCATGAGTCGGTCAAGCGCCGAGCTCAGGAAATCCAAGGAGATCCGGAACGGTTGATGCATATCTCCGAGGGGGGGCGGCCGATCGCGGCGGAGGATGTGATCTGGGGATTGATTCAGCTAGAGCCAACGGTTCTGGAGGAACGGGTCGGGAAGGAAGGAATTCGGCGTTTTCACCGATTGCTTCAAATCTTCGATGTTCCCGGGGTTCGAAGTCTGCCGGGAGTGGGGCCTGTGGTTCGCGGTGTAGGTCACGAGGACGCTTCGGTGGCGGTGGCTCGCGGGGGACGGCTCGTGGGGAGGATTCTCCGGAAAATTATCGGAACGGTGGAGTGGGTCGCCGATCTCCATGGGACTCTCACGGGTTCACAGGTTATCGACCGTCTGGGGACGGCATTGATCAAATCGACCGGTCGGCCGGCGAAACGACTCCTTTTGTTAGGTTCGCTCTTTCTGTTGCTTTCCTTTTTCGTTCATGTCCTGTCTATACGGATGCTTTGGCCTCTGGTGGATACCCTCACCCGTTTTCTGGGTGGACCCCTCTTGGTTCTGGGAATTATCTGTCTCCTGCTACTCTCCCTTGGGGTCTGGATGCGAAGAATCGCTGGAGAAGCGACCGATCGTTACGACCGGATTGCCGAGGCTCAGTTTCTCAACCTGATGGAGGACGCCAAGAAGTCCACGGCGCGGACGGATCTGGACTGGATCCATCGCCGGGTGTTTCATCTCGAAGACGTGGTGCATGGTCGGCGTCTGGCGGGAGATGTGGACGGAAACGCGGTCGATGAACTGATCGAAGTTTTGAGCTTGGAGGATGGTCGGAGCAATCAATTTGGCGCCGGGGCCGAGGGAGATCAGGAAGCCGCGAAGTGGCTTTTGAGGGAGAAACTTCTCGATCTCTACCGGGACTACCTGGATGGCGCCCCCTTTCATGCCAACGACACCAAGACCAGCTCTCAGTTGCTGGGAAATGTGACCCTGGATAGCATCCGGCGCGAACGCCTAGGCCAGGGTCGTCGGGAATTGAAACGCTTGGAACGACTGGATCTGATGCGGGAGCGCCATCTGCTGGGTGGCCCCTATCTCTGGTTCCATTTTCTCACACAAGCTCTTTCCGAGGGAGTCGCTCGCCTTTTGATCGAATACAACCGCAATTTGATTCCACTCACCGAATATTCGATTCGTAGTGAGTCCAGGGGTGAGGGCAGTAGGCAGTGGATCAAGCAGCGACTGGCCTGGGCACGATCGGTGGGGGAGATGGGGCCGGAAGAGGTGGAACCGCCTCCATCTCGGGGAGGTGATTTGGGGTCCGGAGAATTGATGACTACCGATTTTTCAGCCCTCGATTTTCTCTGGCCGAATCCGGGGCGCGAATCGGCGATCGAACGGAGATTTGGTCCCGAGGTGCTGGAGATTCTTCGGGCCGATCGGCGGCATTTGATCCGGGAGGTGTTTGGGACCTATCCACTTCAGCGATGGGATTCCGAACGTCGCACGATCAATCTGATGAGTCTCTACGAACGATGGATCGGTGGCGGGCGTTTTTTCTGGCTTCCGTTCGCGTTGCTCTGGAAGGGCGTTCTTCTCTCGGGGCAGGGCTTGAAGAAGGTGAAGCAAATTGTTCATCAGCTGTTGTATCCGGAATCCGGCGCGGCTCAGGTTCGAGGATGGGCCACCTATGAGGTGGCTTGCCGGATTTTGCGTCGGATGCGTGGGCCGGTGTACCTGGAGTGTTTGCATTTGCGTTCCGAATTCGACGTGGAATATCTCGGTCTCTATCTTCCCGGTTGTCGGGGCGAAGGGGGAGGAGTCGCGGTGGCCGAAGATCTCGAATTTATCCAGGCAGTCCCCTCTGTTCGGGAATCGATCGAAAAATTGCGCGGAGTTCGTCGTGAACAGTTGGCTCGTTTTGGAAAGTTACTCGAAGATCGGGAAGAGCCTGCTTTTTCATCCCGGGAAGGTTTGCGAGCGATCGTTTGCGCCTATCTGATCGACTATCAGGAGGTGGAAACCCTTTTGTCGGGGATGGAGCGGATCGAGTCGAGTTGGCGAAAGGCGATCCGGCAAAGGAGTCGCAGTCAGAACGGCCGGAAGGAAAATGTCCGGACTCCATGGTTGGCGCGTTACGGAAAGAGTAAATCCTGGGATGAGTTTTGTGCCGTCTGGGAAAAGAGTTCTCTGTCTTCGCTTGGAGATCGGGAAAAAGGGTTTTGCTACCGAGCGACCGTGGAAGATGTGGAGGGACTTCGAAATCGGGTGAAAGTCTGGGCCAAGGTTTCGGATCCCGTCGAAGCGAGTCGGAGGGGTTGGAAAATCCTGGAAGAGCAGGAACAGTGCAGTCGGATCTGGAGCGAACAGCTCGTCAGTCTCCGAATGGTCCAGAGCCTATCGGTTCTCGACCTGATGGGCTATCAGCGCGTCGTGGAGGTTCTGGGAGGGTTTGGTGATGGGGATCGTCGCGAGGCCGTTGAACAAGGCGATTGAGCCTGCTCTTCAGGACTCGCCCGGAGTCGCGCTTGGGAGAGAATCTTCAGAGACGGAGTCGAAACAGGTCGGAGTCAGGCGGTGGCAGGCCGGGCCGGTCTGGTCCACACGGGCGAGGAGGCTGTCCGCGTCACAGTCGACACGGAGTTCGATCAGACGCTGGAGGTTTCCGGAGGTGGCTCCTTTTTTCCATAGAATATTTCGGGAGCGGCTCCAGTAGTGTACCCAGCCCGACTCGAGGGTCTGCTCCAGCGCTTCTCGATTCATGTAGGCGAGCATGAGAACACGGTCGCTTGCCGCATCCTGGGCGATGACCGGAACCAGTCCGGAGGCGTCGAATCGGATCTGCTCTGGATCGATGAGGGGGGGCAACGGTCAATCTCCTGGGTGGGACTTGGGGGTGAAGCGACGGACCGCCTGTTCGATCCGTTCTCGATGGGGAAGATCGGGGTTTTTCAGTAGAAGGCGAAGCCGCTCGACTGCTATTGATGATCGCCCGGCACGATGCTCCGCCCAGGCCCAGGAGAGGTTCGCGATCACGCCTTTGGGGTTGTTGCCTTCTCGTTCAACCACCTTCCGGTAGGCTTCGATGGCGGACTCTCCTTCGCCCAGAGCCACGAGGCAGTCTCCCAGGCCTAGCCCGGCGTCGGAGGCGCGTCGAGAATCGGGAAAACGTCGAAAAAATTCTCGATAGAGTTGGGCCGCCTCTTCGATTCTTTGTCGATCCCTGCTGAGCATGCCCGCTCGGGAGAGAAGGATCGATGCGCAGTTGGGATCTTCAGGCCACTTCCGGAGAAAGCGATCGTAGAGTATCAGCGCGGCGTGATCGTCGTTTCGTCGCCTCGCCTGACGGGCGTGTTCAATCCACAGTTCGCGAGGGACTTGGGCGGCGAAACGGTCGAGCGATTGTTGCGCCCCCTCAGGATCCTCTCGTTCCGACTGCAGGCCGGCCAGAACCAGCCACAGAGCGGCGGAGCCGTGGGGAGCAAGTTCCCCTTGACGCTGGAGGACGAGAATTCGGGCTTTTTCGCTGTTCTGGTCGGGGGAGGCTTCGAGAACTTGAAGTCGCGCTTTGTGAAAAGCTCTCCAGGGCTGGGACGGCGTGAGGGTGGGAGTCGTGGATCCTAGCTCCTTCAAGAAGTGACGGTGGCCCAAGCTTTTCCCCAACAAAAATGCTGGGGCAATCGAGAGAATCGCAGTGAGGATCAGCCACGGTCTGAACATGGCTATACTATACCGCACCTACACCCAACGTAACGGACAGGAGGTCCGATGAATAAAAACTTCGTCTTGGCGATAGATCAGGGAACTACAGGAAGCACGATTCTGGTCGTGGACCGACAAGGTAGCGTTCAGGGGAGAGCTTATTCCGAATTCACGCAATACTTTCCGGAGCCCGGGTGGGTCGGTCACGACGCGGAGGAAATCTGGAGAGTGACGCTGGGGTTGATCGAACCCGCGCTGAAAGACGCTGGCATCGAAGCAGCGGAACTGGCCGCGATCGGAATCACCAATCAGCGAGAAACCGCTGTGGTTTGGGATCGGGAGACCGGCAAGCCTATCGATCAGGCCATCGTCTGGCAGTGCCGTCGCACAGCCTCGATTTGCGAAGACATCAAGGCGCGGGGTCTCGAAGAGCGGTTCCGTTCACGCACGGGACTGGTTGTCGACGCCTATTTCAGCGGGACCAAGATCGCCTGGTTACTCGAACATGTCGAAGGGGCGAGGGAGAAAGCAGAAGCGGGTCGGCTGGCTTTCGGGACGATCGATACCTGGCTGCTGTGGAAATTGACAGGAGGGCGGGTTCATGCAACCGACTACACCAATGCGAGTCGGACACTGCTCTACGATATTTTCGAGAAAAAATGGGATCCGGAGTTAATGGAAAGTTTGCGCATCCCCGCCTCGATGATGCCTGAGGTGCGAAGGTCAAGCGAAGTTTACGGAACCACAGATGTTTCACTTCTGGGTGGAGCGGAGATCCCCGTGGCCGGAATGGCGGGGGATCAACAGGCGGCTCTGTTTGGGCAGGGATGTACTCGACCCGGCATGGTGAAGAATACCTACGGTACCGGGTGTTTTTTGCTCGTCTATTCAGGAGAGGAGTGCGGTCTCTCCGGCGAGGGGCTTCTTACCACCTTGGCCTGCGATCCTTCGGGTGGGGTCGCCTACGCGATCGAGGGGTCGGTCTTTGTGGCCGGGGCGGCGGTTCAGTGGCTTCGCGATGGGCTCGGCTTGATCGCTGACGCGACAGAAACAGAAGGTCTTGCGACCTCGGTGGCTGATTCCGGAGGCGTCTATGTCGTTCCCGCGTTTGCCGGGCTCGGAGCCCCCTATTGGGATATGGGCGCTCGTGGGGCTGTTCTAGGCCTTACTCGGGGCAGTGGAAAGGCCGAACTCGTTCGCGCCACTCTGGAGTCGATCGCCTACCAGACTCGGGACGTTGTGGATGCGATGCGGCGAGATACCGGGGTGGAGATCTCAGAACTACGAGTCGATGGGGGGGCGAGTCAGAACGGTTTTCTCATGCAGTTTCAGGCCGACCTCCTCGGTGTTGCGGTGGATCGTCCCCGGATGGTGGAGACCACCGCGCTCGGAGCTTCGTTTCTGGCCGGTCTTGCGGTGGGGTTCTGGAAGGACGCGGAGGAGTTGGAGAAAGTTCGGGCGACGGATCGGCGTTTCGAGCCTTCGATGGATTCCGCTCTTCGGGATCGCCTTCTTGAGGGCTGGCAGGCAGCGGTGGCGAGGGTCCGTTCTTGATGAAGCGAGTACATGTCTGGATCTCCGGTCGGGTTCAAGGTGTTTTTTTTCGGGCTTCGACTCGCAAAACTGCTCGGCGTCTAGGGTTGTCGGGTTGGGTTCGGAATTTGAGCGATGGCCGAGTCGAGGCGTTGGCTGAAGGGCCGGAATCCGAGGTCAATCGATGGCTCGAATGGTGTCGGAGTGGTCCTCCTGTTGCGCGTGTGGAGGAAGTGGAGACCGTCTGGGAAGAGGTTCAGGGGGATCTGGAGGGATTTGATTTGCGGATCGATTGATTGGGTCCTCAGGTTCCAGGTTGCTCCTCTCGTTCCGGGACTCTACAATCGATTCCGATTTCAACTTCAATTCGATCGGAGAGGCAACTTGTCTGGACGTGTGCTGGCCATTGATGACGACGAAGGAATTCTGAAAATCATCTCTAAGATATTGACTCGTGAAGGGTTCGAGGTGGATACATGCTCCGATCCTCAGGCCGGTCTGGAAATGGCTTTTACCGGTCAGTATCAGTTGCTCATCCTGGACGTGATGATGCCGCGTATCGATGGTTACGAGGTAACCGAACGTTTGCGTGAACACGACGAAGGGAAAAAACTTCCTGTGTTGCTGCTGACGGCCAAGGGGCGCTACGACATCATTCGAGATCGAAGCCGATATTTTTTGTATGGACTCTACGGGTTCCTACCCAAGCCGTTTTTCGGTCGAGAGCTTGTTCATAAGGTCGCAGAGATTTTGGAGTTGATGAAATCCAGGGAGGCATCTCAGGTAGAGTCTTCGGACCCAGAAGAGGCTTCTAGCGCCGGCGCGGAAGAGGCGGAACAGCAAGCCGCCGCTTCGAAACCGAGCGACTCCATCTGATTGTCATCGCGTGGGTGTGAGGAGTTCCCTAAGTATTGCGGAGCTGGGCAATCGGTCGTCCTGTGTGTTGGATCTGGGTTCGGTTGTTGATCTGGATCCGGAGAAGGTGGGGTCCAAGGCGCTGCGGTTGGCTCAACTGAAAAGAGACGGTTTTCTCGTGGCGCCGGGATTCGTGGTCACCGAGAGGGCCTTTGTCGGGGAACGACTTTCTCGAGAAGGAGGCGAGGAGGCTGAGCAATTCCGGAAGGAATTAGGAAAAACATCCCTCGTGGTCCGGAGTTCTGCGCCGGGTGAGGATGCCGCGCAGGCCAGT
>JASMLP010000036.1 GCA_030748635.1 Planctomycetota bacterium | reverse complement strand
TCGTCCACGAGCCACCGATCCAGAGCAAGATCCCGGGACACCTTCCGGGTTTCGGAAAAGGTATCCATGAGGCCGGCGAATTCCTCTCCGTCCAGAAATCCCTGATCCACCGCTTCTTGTAAAAACTCCCGGTCCGGTTCGGGGAGTGATGAACTCCGATCTGAACTCACCCTACTCCACTCCCGACGAGGTGATCACCAGAACCTTCGCGCGCTCGAAAATCCGGACACACCTCACTTCGAAATTCACTTCTCGCCGATCTGACGGACAAATTCCATGCGAGCCCTCGCCCCGCCTTTTTCCGGGAAAAAATCCAACTCGACCCGTTCTTCTCCGACCCAACGAAGGCGACCCTCCTCCTCCACCCCTCCCGGACGAGTCAATCCCAAGACCCAGTTCACACGGTCGCCCCACGTGACTCGCCATGTGAATCGATACTCCCGTTTGGACTCTTGGGTCACCAGAAGCAATCGCATCGAACCTTTGCCCACGGACAGAGTGCCCCGAACGGTTTTTTCGAGCGAGGCGCGAATCGACTTCCGTTGCTCCTCCGAATACTGAGATAAACGCGGATCCACTTCGAACATGAAACCCACAAACGCAGGCACATCCAGTTCCCAGGAACCGATCCACTCGACGCCTCGGGTCGAAACCGGAGTCGGGGCATCCCCTCCACGCTGGAATCCACATCCCATCCCCGAAAAGAAGCCCCAAACCAGTGCGACAAAGACAAGACGCTTCACCATGACGCCCTCAGGGTTTTAATTAACGAAGACACAGAGGAATCCTCCTAAAATTGCTCCCCCCTGTCCAGAATCCTCCCTAAAACTCCAAAGGCGAACGGTATGGACTCCTCGTCCCCGACCACGTACCGTAGGCTCTCTGCTCTTAAAAATAGATGCTTGCAACTTTGTCTCCCGGACACGGGAACTGCCCCCACGGAGAATCAAGATGTTCACGAAGTACGCCCCGACACCCCGCTCATTCAGCATCATCTCTCTCGGCGTTTTCCTCCTTTTGGGATTCCTCACCGGTCCGGAGAGCTCCGCCAAGGATGAGACTCCCGACTCCAAGAAAACCTGGCACCGGATCCAGGCCTCCCCCTTTCAACTTCACCTGAAAACTCGTGGCCTTCTGGAGAGCCGATCCCAGGAGATCATCACCTTTCAGAGTGAAGTGTCGGAAAAGGTTCGAATTCGATCCGTCGTTCAACACGGAACTCGAGTCGTACGGGGCGCGACCCTCTTGCACATCGAATCCGAGGCCCTGCGTCGATCCATCGCAGCCCTGGTCGACGAGATCGAATTGTCCGATCTCGCTCTGGAACTGGAGACCCTCGCCGTCCAGGTCGCTGATCGCAAAGAGCCGCTACAACGCGAATCCATTCGACGGCGAAAAGACCATATGGAACAGGATTACCAGCATTTCCATAAAACCGAAAAGCCGCAACTCCTAACCAACTCCCGCCGTGCTCTCGAACGGGCGGAATTTTCTCTCGAATATTCGCTCGAAGAACTCCATCAACTCAAAAAGATGTACGAAGCGGATGACCTGACCGAGGAGACCGAGGAGATTATTCTCAAACGAGCTCAAAGAGCGGCAAAGAACGCCCGTCACGCACTCGAGCAAACACGCTGGAAGCAGGAACGGTACCAGGTTGTCAGCCTCCCCCGAGACGAAGAAAAACGGGCCTCGGACCGCACCCGGACCCGGATCGACCTCGAAGCCAGCCTGGCCCGAATCGCTCCCGATAAAAAACAACGGCACAAGAATCTTCAGAAGCGCCAGCGACAACAAGCCGAACGCAAGGAATTGCTGAACCGCTACCGACGAGATCTGGAAAAACGTCATATTGTTTCTCCCTCCGACGGCATCGTTTTTCACGGTAGGCTTCGCGAAGGTGTCTGGTCGGGGAAAGCCCGAGGGCTTCAGGCCGGCCAGATCATAGCTCGCAACCAGACCCTCATGACCGTCGTAGACCCCTCTCCTCAGAACATGATCGCCTGGGCCGTCGTGCCGGAATCGGCACTTGCCAACCTTTCCCCTGGCCTCTCCGGATACGCGCTTCTCCCGGTGGATCACGCGATTCCCCTTCCGGTCAAACTGGAATGGATCTCCTGGCTTCCCTCCAAACCGGGGCACTATGCCACCCGCTTTTCGATCCAAATCCCCGATTCTGTTGGGGCGGTGCGACCTTCCATGTCCTGCCAGATCACCTTGATCATCCAGGAGATCGACAAGGCGGTATCCGTTCCCACTTCCGGTTTGCATCGGGACTCCCTCGGCAACCCCTTTGTCCTCCTACGAACGCCCGAAGGAAAAACGCGACGCCCCGTACGGTTGGGACGGGTTTCCGGAAAGCGGCAGCATATCCTGAGCGGACTCGCACCCGGTGACGAGATCTGGATCGGCCCGGAGAAAAGCGCCCGATGAAACCCCTCCTGCCGCTTTTAATCCTTCCACTCCTGCTTGGCCCCACCTCTTTTTCCCAGGAGCCTGCCTCCCCCTCTCAGAAGGTGGGTCCCTCCGCGATCGAAATGCCTTCCAAAAAGACTCTCCAGCAAGCCTTGAATCGTGCGACGGAGTTCCTTCTCCAGACTCAAAACCCCGACGGATCCTGGGGACTTCCGACCCGAACCAAAAACCTCAACATCTATGCGCCCATTCCCGGTTCACACCACGCCTTCCGCACCGCCACCACCGCCCTGTGTATGGTCGGACTGACCGATATCTCCTCCTCCAACCCCGAAGTGGTTCGTGCGCTCTCGCGGGCCGAAAACTGGATGATTCAACACCTTCCCCGTCTTCGTCGGGCGACTCCAGCCGCCATTTACAACATCTGGGGACACGCCTATGCCATCCAGGCGCTGGTCAGGATTCATCGCGGAGGCGCGCAAGGAGAACGCAAGACGACCCTAGAAAAATTGATCCGGCTTCAGATCGACCTGCTCACCCGTTACGAATCGGTCGACGGGGGCTGGGGCTACTACGACTTCGAAATCGGAGCTCAGAAGCCGGGAAGTTCTTCCACCAGTTTCGCTACCGCCACCATCCTGGTGGCCCTTCATGAAGCCGAGGCGATCGGTATCGACAGTCCACCGAAATTGATCCGCCGTGCCATCGCATCCTTGCACCGCCAGCAAAAACCTGACTTTTCCTACATTTACGGCGAATACCTCAAGCATTATCCCGTGGCCCCCATCAACCGCCCTGGTGGAAGCCTTGCTCGCTCCCAAGCGTGCAACGTGGCGCTGCGACTCTGGGGAGACCGACGCATCACCGATGGCGTGATCGAAACCTGGCTCGATCGGCTTTTCGCTCGCAACGGATGGCTGGCCATCGGACGCAAACGCCCGGTCCCCCACGAAACCTGGTTTGCGGTTTCGGGCTATTTCTATCACTACGGCCACTACTACGCCCGTATCTGTATCGAATTGCTCCCAGCCGATAAACAAGAAGCCTACTGGGCCCACCAATCCCAGGTTCTGCTGGCCCTCCAGGAAAAAGACGGATCGTTCTGGGACTACCCGCTCTATAACTATCACCAACAATACGGCACCGGATACACGCTCATGAGCCTCGCGCCGGCCCTGAAGTACGCTCGCTAGCCACCGAATCGAAAACCTTCCCATGAGTTCAAACCCAAACCGCCCTCCCACACCTCCCAACACGCACCCTGGGGGTCCTTTTCCCTCCACCTGCTGGAGCGTCATCCTCTCGTGCCAGGATCCGGAGAGTTCCCAACTCCGTGATCGCCTGGAAGATCTGTGTAATCGATACTGGCCACCGGTCTACCTCTACATCCGTCGCAACTGGCAGTCGGACCCCGAAGTCGCCAAAGATCTCTGCCAGGCGTACTTCCTCCAGTTCCTCGAAAAAGACTTCCTCGACTCGGTCGACATCAGCAAGGGACGTTTCCGATCTTTTATCTGCGCTTCTCTTCGCAACTTTCTCTCCAAACAAAAGCGAGACGCGGGGCGCCAGAAACGACGTCCTGCCCAGGGCCCAATCCTCTCCATGGAGGCTCTCGGTGGGCTCGAATCTTCGTTCGACATCCCCGACCAGACTCCGAACGAAATCGAATCAGAAGCTCTATTCCTCGCCGACTGGAAAAGATGCGTGGTCCACAATGTACTCCGCCACATGCGACAATCCGCATCTCCGTCAGGGAAGTCGACTCAGGTCGAGGTTTTTGCCCGCTACCGAATCGAACACGACAGCGGCAACAAACCGGCTCGCCCTCAACTGGCCGAAGAATTCGGGTTGACCCTCGCCCAGGTCAACTACGCCCTGAAGTGGGGACAACAAGAATTCATCCGGCTCCTCAAAGAAGAACTCCGCGATCAAGTATCGACCCAGGAAGACTTTCACGCCGAAGCCCGCGAACTTTTCGGAATCTGAACACCCAAAATTCGCCAGACTCTTCAAACGCCATGTAAACCCGGTCTACAATGTGTTTGATGGAAAACGCGCATTCACCCCTGGACGTCAACTCCGTCCGGATTCTGCACGAAGCGATCGATCGAGGTTGGATCGAAGAGTCTGCGGTGATCGAACTGACTGATCGACTCCGTTCCGAGAAAACATTTCAGGAAAACTGGTCTATGGACCGATGGCTCCTCGAGGTCCATGGGCTCACCCAGAAGCAGACCCAAGAACTCCGCGACTTCACCGACGAGGCCACCTCCTCCATGCTGGCCAAAACGGTCTTTGAGGCCGAGGGAAACGCCGAACCCTCCGTAGCGATCCCCGACCTGTCACCCGACTCTCTAAAGACCGAAGCGCTGGACCCCTCGAACCCGATCGGCCTTACCGATTCGCCCCCTCCCCTTTCAACCGTTCCGAATTCATTCGCCCGATACCGCGACCTGGATTGTCTCGGAGAAGGCGGCATGGGACAGGTTTACGTCGGCACGGACCCGGAAATTGGCCGAGCCGTGGCGATCAAAGTGATGAAATCGGAGGTTGGATCCAATCCTTTTCTGAACACCAAGTTCCGAAACGAAGCCCGCATCACCGGACTGCTCGAACACCCCAACATCGTTCCGATCCACGAAGCCGGCATCAGCCCCGAAGGTCACACCTACTTCACGATGAAGCGGGTCCAGGGAGAAACTCTTGCCCAGCTACTCGCCGATGCGCACCATCAGTCGACTCTCCACCATACGAACCTGGACCCCACTCCCTTTCTACGCCATCTGATCAAAGCCTGCGAAGCTCTTTCGTTCGCACACTCCCACGAAATCGTCCACCGGGACCTCAAACCCGAAAACATCATGATCGGCGCGTTCGGCGAACTGCTGGTCATGGACTGGGGACTGGCCCGAGAAATAAGCTCACCGGAGAGCCTGGCCAAGAGAACCGACCAGGAGATACCGATCGATCCCCTACGAACCCTCGATGGGACCGTCCTGGGGACTCCAGCGTACATGGCTCCCGAACAGGCGGCCGCGTCGCTCGGAGAGATCGACCAGCAGACCGATATCTACGCCCTCGGATCGATCCTCTACGAGATTCTCACCGGCACCCCTCCCCATCGAGGCGGTCCGGTAAGCGAGATCCTGGAACGTGTGAGATCCGGATATCTCGAAGCTCCTCGAACTCGAGCTCCCCAAGCCGCCATCCCTTCGGAACTCGAAGCGGTGGTTCTCAAGGCCATGGCCCGAAAAAAGTCCGACAGATACCCGACCGTGAAGGACTTTCAGAGCGATATCAAAGCCTATCTCGACACCCGCCCCCTGGAGGCCGCCACCTATAATCCGCTGCAGTTGCTGACCAAATGGGTACGCCGACATCGAACCCTCTGCGCCACCGCTGTCATCGTGACCCTGATCGCCTTCAGCCTCTTTGCCTTCCAGGCCTGGGCAGAACATCGCGATCTCGCGAACCGATTCCATGCCCTTCTGAAGGAGGCCAAAGAACTTCGCGGTCAACCGGAAGCGATCAAGCCTCTACTGGCCCAACCGATTTTCGACACCCAGACCGGGCTCGAATACCGGGAAACACCGGAACAGGTAGCTCACCGCGAAGAGGTGATCCGCTCCTACCTCGCCGCGACCCAGCGATTGCGCAACGCCCTTCTCCTTCAGCCAGGAAATCAGCAGGCCCTGAAACTCGGCCTCGACACCTGGAAAAAGATCATCCAACTGGCCCAGGGTGCCGGCAACCACCTCCTGGTCGATTTCGCAACTCGCCACCTCGAAAATTACGGTGTCTCATCCGAAGAAGTACAAGAGAAACTCGAAAAAGCCGAAATAGCTCGAACCATGCTCCTCGACTGGAGAGCTCAACGGCTTCGGGAAATCATCCGAGACCTGACCCGAGGATTGTCACGAGACAATCGGTCAGACGAATTTCCCGAATTGCCACTTCTGGAAGATTACACCTACGAAGCGTCCGGATATCGGGATCTTCAAACGGTAGAGATTCTGGAAGAGGATCTGAACCGACTGATTGAAAAATCGCGTCGTGAAAAGGACAAGGTCACCTGGCTTCAATCCGAACAAGATCGCGCGATGTTTTCTTGTCGCGTCCTGGGGCGCCTCGGCCTTCCCGAATGCGTACGTCCTCTGGGAAACTGGCTAGATGTCCTTGTAGACGCCGAGTTGGCGGCGACCGCCGCGAAAGCGCTCTGCAACACAAGAAATCCCGATGCTCGGATCCATCTGGAACGAACTCGAAGTCGTTTTGCTGAAAACTCCAGCGCCTCCAAACGTATCTGGCGCTATGCCGACCGAATCCCCGAATCCGACGAAATCGTCACCTCCTCGAGCGTGAAGAACACTCTCGAGCGAGCGGACACCGCCCGAAGACAGAAGAACTTCACCAAAGCGATTCAACTCTACACCCTGGCCATCCAGAAACGCCCCTCCCCCGAAGCGTATAACAGTCGTGGAACCGCCTACAAGCTTCAGGGGAAAAATCGTGAAGCGATTGCCGATTTCAGTCGAAGCATCGAGTCGAATCCTCGGTTTTTCGCCCCCTATCTCAATCGAGGCACCGTGTTCATGAATCTTGGCTACCCTCGGCAAGCGTTAATCGATTTCAATCGCAGTATCGAGATCGATTCCAACCGAGCGGGAGCTTATTTGCAACGAGGTACGCTTTACCTCTCCATGCAACGCCCCCGAAAAGGGCTAGCTGATCTGAATCGCTCCATCCAACTGGACCCCAAACAGGTTTCAGCCTACATGAATCGAGGCAAAATTTTTTTCGGTCTGAAACAGTTCACCGAGGCGCGAAACGATTTTGAAACAGTTCTCCGCATCGATACGGACTCCGCTCTTGGCTACTTCTGGCGAGGATGTACCTATCAGGAGACCGGCCAACTAGCTCTTTCCCTTGATGATTTTACCCACACGATCGAACTCAAACCGCGTTTCATACAGGCCTATTTCCAACGCGCTCAACTCTACACCAGCCAGAAACGCTGGACCAAAGCCATCGCAGACTATTCTCAGGTCATTTTGATCAACCCCCGACATCCCGATTCGTATTTTAAACGCGCCGAACTGTACACCCTCCTTCAGGAACTCCCCAAAGCGATCGTCGACTATTCTCAGGTCATTAAAATCAGCCCTCGTCACTTCGAAGCGTATTTCAACCGGGCCGTGCTTCACAGTCGTCAGAAACGATTTCACAAGGCCATCGAAGACCACTCTCAGGCCATCAAACTGAATCCGGGTTTTCCCAATGCCTATCAAGGACTCGGGAATCAATACTTTCTCCTTACTCGCTTCGAGGAGGCTCTTGCCCAATACAACCGGGCCCTGGAGCTTCGCCCGGAACCTGAAGTCTACGTTCAAACCCTGTTTTATCGGGGCCAAACACTCCAACGTCTCGGACGGCACACCGAAGCGGCCCGAGATTACGGTCAATGCTTTAAACTACAGCCCAATTCGCCGAAGCTGAAACAGTACGAAGCTTACATCCGCAAGTATTCCCAGAAGTAGTCGACTTCCCTAACCTCACAAACTTTCTCATCCATGTTCAGACTGTTCCGATGACCGAGCCAACTCTCCATCCCGATCTCCGGATCGTTTCAGAGGCCGTTTCACGCGGCTGGCTCGAAGCCTACGCCGCCTACCAGGCCATCAACATCCTTATCCGGGTCCATGCGTCCGGGGATCCATTCGATCTGGACGCGTGGCTCCTCCAGAACGGACATCTCAACGAAGTTCAAATCCGAGACCTTCTCACCCTCCACCCTCACCCCCACCTCAACCCAGACGCTCTTCACGAAACCGTGGTGGAACCGCAATCGGCCCCCTCCGTTTCACTTCTCGATGTCAGCCCGACTCGAATGGATCAGCTCGACCAATCCATACGCAACATGTGGGCCAAAGAGTCGACGTCCCAGCCAGGCGCTCCCCGCCCCAGTCGACCGTCCGAATTCGCTGGCTACACCGATTTCGAAATCATCGGGGCGGGTGGGATGGGACAGATCCTGCGGGCCACAGATCCCGTGATCGGTCGTGAAATCGCCATCAAAACCTTGCACCCGAAGCTCCTCTCCAACAAATCCACTCTCCGACGCTTCCAGCGCGAAGCTCAGATCACCGGTCGACTCGAACACCCCAACATCGTCCCGGTCCACGAAGCGAGGCAGACTCCCGACGGCACTCATTTTTTTTCCATGAAACTGGTCGGTGGTCAGTCGCTGGCCGAACTGCTCGGCGACCTGCGCGTCCTTAGCGACCAGGGGAATTCGGCCCACGACGGCACCCGCCTCCTGCCCGAATTCATCAAGGTCTGCGAGGCGATGGAGTTCGCTCACTCCCGCGGTGTGATTCACCGCGACCTCAAACCCGCCAACATCATGATCGGAAGTTTCGGCGAGGTGCTGGTGATGGACTGGGGTCTGGCCAAATCCGATCTCTCCCACCCCGGTGAGACCTCCGTTGAGTTGCGAACTATAGACTCAGAAGAAGAACGAGACAGAAGTGATTTGGATGCGATCCCTATCGACTCGTTCCAAACCCGAGATGGATCCATCATGGGCACCCTAGCCTACATGCCCCCCGAGCAGGCGGAAGGAAAGATCCAGGAGATCGACCAGCAAAGCGACCTCTATTCGCTCGGCGCCATCCTCTACGAACTGCTGACCCTGCGACCTCCCCGGCGCGGCAAACAAGATGTGTACATCTTGTCCCAAATCCTCCACGGCGAACTCCCACCTCCCCGAGAATGCAACCCGAAAGCCTTCGTCCCCCGAGACCTCGAGGCGGTGGTCCTCAAAGCGATGGCGCAGGACAAGGCCGACCGCTATGTGAACGTGTCCGAAATGAAGGCCGATCTTCAGGCCTTCCTCCAGGGCCGGACCCTCGAGGCCGCCACCTACAACCCGCTGCAATGGATGGTCAAGTGGATCGCGCGCAACCGGAAGATGTGCATCGGGGCGACCGGAGTTCTCCTGATAGCCACCGGTTTCTTCGGTTTCCAGAGGTGGAGCCTCTTCGCCTCGAACCGAGACCGCGCCCTCGAGTGGATCGAGGAGGTCGGGGATGTGGCCGTTCTCACCGAGGCGACTTCGGTAATCGGCTCCGACGGTCGAGAGCGTCGAGACACTCCGGAGGAATCGAGGAGACGTGAGGTGGCGATCGAGACGTACGCGGCCGCGGCCAACGCGCTCGACCGGGCCCTCGAGGTCTTCCCTGGAAACGAGGCGGTGCGGAAACGCCGCCGTGAAATCGGGATCAAGATCGGAATGATGGCGCTGGGGGGCCGGGACTATCTCTTCGCCCGGCAATCGTTCCGGCAACTGAGAAACCACGGTCTCAGCGAGGAGGAGGTCGTTCGCTGGATCCGCAAGGTCGAGAAGGTCCGGACGGGGGTTCTGGACTGGAGAAAGGACCGCCTGGTTGCGTTGCTGGCGAGACTAAGCGAGGGCCTTAAGAACACTGACGACGAAGAGGCGACCGACTTTCTCCTGGAGGATTGCGTGGCCGAGGCGCGAGCCTATCGGGATCCCCAAACGGTGGAAATTCTGGGCGAGGACCTGAAGGTGCTGACCGAGATGGCGAGGAAGGCGCGGGAAGCGGGTGGGACGGTCACCTGGACCCAGGCCCAACGCGACCGGGCGAAGTTCATCTGCCGGGTGCTGGGGCGTCTGGGATTGCCCGCGTGCGTGAAGCCGTTAGGGGAATGGATGCTGGAGATCGCGAGCACCAAGGAGAGTCATCGGGATGACGAACTGGTGCGGGAAGCGGGGATCGCACTGTGCAACACCCGGAATGAACGGGCCCATTCCTATCTGGTAAAAGCTCGTCCCAGAATGGGTTTCAATTCCACTCTCTGGAAACAGATCGAACGAGTTTTCGTCCGGGTGCCCGAGCCGGGCGGAAGATCGCAACCAGAAACGGCCAAGGCCTACACCAACCGGGGCCTTGCGCGGCAGGCGAAGAAGGACCTGGACGGTGCGATCCAGAATTACAGTCAAGCGATCCAAATCGATCCGAAATGGGTGGATGCCTACATCAACCGAGGCAATGCGCGGAAGTATAAGGGAGATCTGACCGGAGCGATCCAGGACTACGATCAGGCGATCGCACTCGATCCGAAATCGACCACAGCCTACCTCAACCGAGGCAACGCTCGGAAATATCTGGGGGATCTGGACGGAGCCATCCAGGACTACGATCAGGCGATCGCACTCGATCCGAAATACGCGAAAGCCTACAACAATCGTGGCAATGCGCGGCAGGCGAAGGGGGATCTGCACGGCGCGATCGAGGATTTCAACAAGGCGACCGAAATCGACCCGAAAGATCCGAAATCCTACAGCAACCGGGGCAATGCGCGAAGGGCGAAGGGAGATCTGGACAGGGCGATCGAAGACTACAGCAAGGCGATCGAACTCGATCCGAAATATGCAGAAGCCTACGGCAACCGAGGCAATGCACGAAGGGCGAAGGGGGATCTGGCCGGAGCCATCGAAGACTACGATCGGTCGATCGAGATCTCCCCTCGTTCTGCTCGTCTTTATGGCAACCGGGGCAATGCCCGGCAAGCGAAGGGGGATCTGGATGGAGCGATCCAGGACTACGATCAGGCGATCGAGATTTCGCCTGGATTGGCCCCTCTCTATTTGAACCGGGGGAGTGTGTGGCAAGCGAAGAGAAATCTGGATGAAGCGATCCAGGACTACAGTCGAGCGATCCGCCTCAAACCTCAGTTCGCATTGCCGTACGCCTATCGGGGCTTCGCGTTGCAAGTCTCTGGGGACCTGCCGGGGGCGATCGCCGATTACGAGAAGGCTCTCGAGATCGCTCCGGCCCGGTGGAGCCACCGCGAGAGGGTCGTGGGCCAACTCGCGAAGGCTCGGAAGAAGCTGACATCCGAATAACCCCTTTCCGAGGAACGGGTACACCGAAACGAACCGCAGGTTCACCAATGACCGGTCCGGTAACGTCACCCCAAGCCACTCCAACGAAACCGTCGAAACCCTCCTTCACACCCCCTCCGTGAGTCTCTTTGCATCGATCCGATTCCGATTCTGAGCTAAACTAAACGATGCTATGAGTGAACCGACTCTTTCCCCAGATCATCCCGACCTCCGAGTCGTCCTGGAAGCCAATCAGCGCGGATGGATAGAAATTTCCACCACCTCCCAAGTGATTGCCATCCTGTCTCGAAATCACGCCTCTGGAGAACCGTTCGACCTCGACGCGTGGCTCCTCCAGAACGAACGACTCAGCGAACCTCAACTCCGAGAACTTCGCGCCCTCCACCCCCCCCTCCACGTCAACCCAGGCGCTCTTCCCGAAACCGTTTTTGAAAAAACATCGCCTCCCTCCGGTTCGCTTCTCGATGTCGGCGTGACCCGAATGGAACAGCTTGACCAATCCATTCGCAACATGTGGGGCAAGGAGTCGACCTCTCAACCAGGCGAACCCCGTCCCAGCCTACCGTCCGAATTCGCCGGCTACACCGACTTCGAAATCATCGGGGCCGGTGGAATGGGACAGATCCTGCGCGCCACGGATCCCGTAATCGGTCGTCAGATCGCCATCAAAACCTTGCACCCAGAACTCCTGTCCGACCAGACCACTCTCCGGCGCTTCAAGAGAGAAGCGCAGATCACGGGTCAACTCGAACACCCCAACATCGTTCCGATCCACGAAGCGAGACAAGCTCCCGACGGCACTCACTTTTTCTCCATGAAACTGGTCGGCGGTCAATCCCTGGCCGAGGTGCTCGCCGACCTGTGCGTCCTCCATGCCGAAGATGACACGAGCCACGACGGCACCCAACTCCTTCCCGAGTTCGTCAAAATATGCGACGCCATCGAGTTCGCTCACTCTCGGGGTATCATTCATCGCGATCTCAAACCGGCCAACATCATGGTCGGCTCCTTCGGCGAGGTGTTAGTGATGGACTGGGGTCTGGCCAAAACGGCCTACTCCGACGCGAAATCGCCCGCTCTCCCCGAATCCGAAGACGCCTTCCCCCACCCCGATCGAGATCCTTCTCGCGTCTCTGAAATGGCCAACCAACCGGAAATGACCCACGACGGCACCATTCTCGGTACGCCGATCTACATGCCTCCGGAGCAAGCCGAAGGGAAGATCGAGGAGATCGACGCGCAGAGCGATCTCTACTCCCTCGGAGCTATCCTGTACCAGATCCTCACGCTGGAGCCTCCCATTCGAGGTGAGAACACCTACCAGATCCTCGTACGAGTGAGCGAAGGACATTTCCAACCCCCTCGAGAGTGTAATCCAGATGCCCTGATCCCCCAAGACCTCGAGTCGGTAGTACTCAAAGCGATGGCTCGGCAGAAATCCGATCGGTACCCGAACGTGGCCGAGATGAAAGCCGACCTGCAAGCTTACCTGGAGGGGCGAACGCTCGGCGCCGCCACCTACACCCCGCTGCAGCGGGTCACCAAATGGGTTGCTCGGAACCGCAGGGTCTGCGCCGCTGTCGCCACGATGGCGCTTCTGGGGAGCACACTCTTTGCCTCGCTCGCCTGGCTCGAGCACCGGGATCTCCAGAGCCGCTACCAGAACGCGTTCGACACGGCCATCCAACACATCGAATCCACCGGTGATATCTCTCTCCTGACCACCAAGCGTCCCCCTGTGGATTCCAAAACCGGGGTGGAACGCCAGGACACTCCGGAGGAGCGATCGCGTCGCAAGGAGGCGATCCGCTCCTATGTCGTCGCCGCTGGAGCGCTGGATCGAGCGCTTCAGATCCGACCGCAGGATCCCAAGGCCAGTCGCCATCGCCAAAAGGTCGGCCAGGCCATCGGCAACATGGCACTCCAGGGCCGCGACTACCTCCTCGCGCGCCAAGCATTCCTCCAACTCGAGGGGCACGGCATCGAGCCCACGGAAATCGAGCGACTGGTGAAACAGGTCGATTCTTCGGAACAATCGGTTCTCGTTCTGCGCAAACATCGG
>JASMLP010000035.1 GCA_030748635.1 Planctomycetota bacterium | reverse complement strand
GTCAGAGGTTTGTCTCGTTGCAGGACCATGTGGTCGGTAAAGATCGAAGCCAGACGCACCTCGGCGGAGGCGGGCAGGAAAACGGCAACAAGAAGGGTGATATAGATAAGTGCGCGGATCATGACGGGTTCGACTCGAATTCGGGGTGCGGGGATCGTTGTTTCAGGCGAAAGCCTCCATCTGTGAATGGAGTCTACCGACATCCTGGCGCGACCGCTTCTTTCCTGTGGTGTGGGCCCTGAAGTTCACCTTTTGACGACCTCAACGCTGGCTGACTCTCCACACCTGAAAATGGGTGTATCGGGCCTGGACCGTGTGGCTCATCTGGCGTAATCCGATCGCTCCCGCCCCGAGGGTGGGGCCGTGTGTTTGACCTTTATCGTGATGCGTGAGCGCGAGTTTGCCGTTGACCTCTATCTGGATCTGGCCACCGACTTTGAGGACGCGGATGCGATGAGGGCCGGGACCCATTCCGGTGATCCGGTCGTCGCCGCAGCCGATGAGGTGGAATCCCCGGTTTTTACGAAGATTGGCAGTTCGGCGAGGGATTCCGTTGCCGGGAGCCGCGGATGCCCAGTAGGAGAGGTGATATCCGTCGAGTTCGCCCGAGTGATAGGCTTTGAAGACGCCGTCTCGCCGGGGAAGGGTGGGGTGGAAGGGGGAGCCGATTCCGTTTCGAGCCGTGGTCGAGAAGAAAAGGATATTGAGGCCACGCTGGGAGTTTTGGGGGGAGAGTCCGAATTCCAGGAGAAAGTTGGCGGGGAAATCGTGTCGATTCCAGAGAACCACATGCCCTTTGTCTTCCGGACGGTCGCTGCGTAGATGTAGGGACCCCTTTTCACACCAGGCGCGTCCGGGTCCCTCGAGGATCCATTCCGCTTTTTCGGGGAGGGGAAGTCGACGGTTTCCGTCAAAGAGTCGATTTTCGTGGATCACCTCGAGCGGTTGCTGGAAATCGGCGTTGTAGACCGATTCGAGCTGTAGCTTCCTCAGATCCAGGCCCCCTTCGTGTTCGGTTCGACCTTCACCCTCGAGTGGAGTGGCCGAAGTGACGGATGAGGCGAGGACTTCGGGATTGAGGCAGGTCGCGTGCAGTTTGAACTCATCCACGGCGATGGGAGTTTTCTCGGTACGGCTCTCGAGCGTGCCGCCTAGTCGAAGAGAGCCTTGTTTCGTGCGGGCGGGAATCCAGGGCTTTCCGGCGTCGGCAAGACGCGCTTCCTGCTGCAAGGTGCCGTTGAGGTAGCAGTCGAGCCGGCCCCGTGGCGCGTTCCAGATAATGGCCAGGTGATACCACTTCTTGGCGTGGAGACGGCTGAGAAGGATTTCGGCCCTGGGAGGACGCTCGGACTGGGTGTGAAGCAGGATTTTCAAAATCAGACCGTTTTTTTTCCGGGTGAGAGTCAGATCGAAAATCGGTGATCCGAGGAGTTGGACCGGTTTTGAGGGAGAGGATCCGCGCAAGCAGTGGGCGGAGCGGAACCAGAACTCCAGGGTACCCTTCGGGCTCCAGAAGGAGTGGGGGAGTTCGGCTTGCAGGGCGCTGTTCCCCGGAGCCGGTTCGAGAGCGTGACCGAAAATGCCCGGGATTCTTCGAGATCCCGCCCCGGGTTGCACGGAAAACTGGGTCGTCGATGGGGTCTGGTTTTCCATCGAAAGATGAACGATCGGCTGTTCGGCTCTTGCCGTATGGGGGATCGAGAGAAGCGCGAGGAGAGCGAAGAAGAATCTCATGGGATCAACTCCTTGGAGTTATCGGAACAGTCGGGGAGTGAGGTCGTGATCGAGCGCCCAGCGGCAGGTGCGCCACGTATGACTGAACGGTTCGGGGGAGGAGGTATTACGGATGCCGCGTTTTTCGAGCAGTCGGGCCAGAGTCGAGTGAGGTTTTCGGACATTCTGAAGATGAGGGTCGATTCGAAGAGTTCGGGGTGAGTGATTCAGGAAAAAACGGCTGGGGTGAGAGTGAGGGGGACATTTTTCGTATCCGGGAATTGACGGGCGACTCTCACCCTTTTTTTTGAAGGAGCAGGAATAATGATGATTTCGAAACAGAAGATCGGTCGGAAACGATCTTTTTCACTGGTTTTGCCGCTTTTCTCGCTGTTCTGTTTTGGTGTTTCGGCCCCGGCGATCGCCGACAAGCCGGAACTGGTGACCACACTGAAAGTTACGGAACGTTCGGGAGTGAATCGTCCCGAAGGTCTGGTCGAGACTGGAGTCCCCTTGCCCAGGGGGCTTATCAAGCGGATCGACAGGCTTGTCGTGTCCGAAGGTAAGAAGGTTCTTCCGGCGCGAATTCAGCCCCTGGCTTACTGGGGCGATGGATCGATACGGTGGATGATGCTCGATCTCCCCCTTTCGGTTGGAGCGGGGCGAGAGCGAAGTTTGAATCTCTGGAAGAAAAAGGGGGCGAAGGCCCAGAACCCTCCCCTCCGGCTGCCCAGATGCTCGCTCGTTGTACGGACTCGAGACAAGGTCTTTCGGCATCGAGTGACTCGGAGTGTGACCGGTGTTCGTTCCGGGTCGGTCGGATTCGATGTCGACTGCAAGGCGCTGACGAAAAATCGGTCTCGGCTCCGTTTTCAGGCGTCCCAGGTCGATGGCGATGAGTGCTGGCAATCGGTTTCGATCGAACTTCCCAGCGCTGGAAAGGTCCAGTTCGACGGGGATTCAGGAGTTCTTCGGGTCGGCCCCTGGACCTTGGCGGTTCGAAACGCGCGTCAGCGGGGTCCGGTCACTCTGGAGCGAGTAGAAGGTAATCGACTTCTTCTTCATCTTCATCGCGAGAGTTCTCCGGGATATCCGGCGGATGAGGGGTTTCAGGTGAGTCACGAATTACTCATCGAGTACGCATCGACCCGAACTCTTCAACAGGTGGGTCAATGTCTTGCCAGGCCGTTACGGGCCACTCTGGATCCGGACTATGTCCGTTCGACTCGCGCTCTGGGCGATCTGGGGCCCTCCAACGACTCGACGAGCCCTTTCGATACTTCGATGGCGATTTCGTTTCAGCGTTTCATGAACAAAGGAGATAAGCCCAAGAATCTGGGTTGGGTCGTTTACGGTGATCGGTTCGGGACGGCCAAGAATTTCGCCTACATGGGTTATCTCAACCAGGAGTACGATCCGGCGACGACTCTTTTTCTGTACGCGCTCCGAACCGGAGATCTGGAAGCTCTCGACCAGGCTCTCGATATGGCGGTACAGTACGCTGATCAGTCGGTTTCGCCGCAAGGAGGGAACTATCAGCACCGATCCACGCTCTTTGCCATTCTCGACCAGTTTTCCGATCCGATCGCCGTTCAACTGAGAAGTCGGTGGCGTTCCCGGCCGGGCCAACCGGCCACCGAGGACGAGATCCTGAAAACACTTCGGAAGCTGGGCGGTTCGAGCATGGTTCCTGTGGTCGAGGAGATCTTTGGCGAGTTGTCGGAAAAAGACCCTTTCCGTCGCGAGGAGATCGCCAGTCGTCGAATCGCTTTTCAGATTGCCAACCGCTCCTACAGTCGGTTCGTGAAACGCTCTTCGGCGAAGAAGGATCCGACTCCCAGGCAATTGGTGCAGGGGATTCTTCAGACCGCTCCAGTCACTTACTTCAGGCTCCCCGGTGTCGACTCCTTGTTCGAGCCCTTTTTTCACCGTTACGGCGGTTCCTGGCGGGCGTTTCCCGATTTTGTCTCTTATCACTTCGACGACGACGCGGTGGCTCATACCGGCGGACACTCACTGGTCGGGATGCTGGTCATGGGGTATTTGCAAAGCGGTGATCCGGCTCTGAAGCGGAGCGCTCTCCGGGTGGCGGAGTATCACCTCGACCACCTGGTGGATCGGTCTTTCAAGACGTTACGGCGTCAACTCGACGCGCGTCGTTCTGACCAACCCAGCAGTCGACTTTTCAGTCGGCTTCTGGGCTGGCCGCTGATCAATCTGGTCTCGGCCCGGACCCTGACCGAAGGAAGCGATCCTCGACTTCACGCCCGGATCGACGCGGCTATCGACCGGATCGTGACTTTTTTCGCCACGCTGGAGCCCGATGATCACGAGGGAACGATTCATGTCGGTGTGGTGTGTGAGGGGTTGGCTCGACTTCATCGGGAAACCGGAAATCCTCAGGCTCTCGAGGTTCTTCTGAAGCTCACTCGCGAATGGTGTAAGACCCAGTGGAACGAGAAGGACGAAGCCTTCAATCGCAAGCGGAGCCGAGAGGGAGATGCCCAGATCGGGACCTCGGCGCTCATGCTCCACGGATTGGCCTATGCCGCCGCTCACGACCCCTCGGATGACGACCTGATCGCGCGGAGAGCGAAAACGATTCTTCAGGGAATCGTCCAGGGATCTACCGGAAGTTCCAAGCCGTTCGCGATGACTTTTCGTTCCTCGCAGAGAGCGCTGGCGTACCTGGTCGAGGATCCACGTAGTTCCAGTCGGGAGCGAGGCCCTCGAAAGATCGGTTCCGCTCCGCGTAGCTCCGGTCAGGAAAAAACCTCGAACTCCGATTCGAGTACATATGCATGGCTCTTGCCGTGCGATTGTGATCACGAGTCGCGCGATGTCGGTTCGGTCCCTTGCGGGAGGAGCGTATCAGAGAGGTGATCTGAGTCGATCGAATCCACTCCTTCGGGCTTCCTGGAGGAGTGGAGAGTTCTTCGCTTGGCAGTTTTCCCGAGGTCGATATCATGAGGTGTCGACTCGTTGGGACCGGTGGTTTCCGGTTCTTGCTCGGAACAGGAATCAGTCGGGAGTTTTGCCTTGGTCACCGTCTCCTCTTCAGCACTGGCTCGGGAAGGAATCACCGCGGTTCTTTATCCCTCGTCTGCGTGGGAGGCAGAGTCCGGTTCGATCGTTCGGATTCTGGTTCAGGGGCATGTGTACCGGGAAACTTGCGGTCGGGTGCGTCGACTTTTCATGCACCGGATTCTGGAGCGTTTGGGGGGAGTGGAGGTGGACTCGATCGACCCCCGTTTCCGGCATCAGCGGATGG
>JASMLP010000034.1 GCA_030748635.1 Planctomycetota bacterium | reverse complement strand
CTCGGGGGAGAGGTGGACCGATGTCTCGAACAGATGGATCGAGAGCAGGAGTCGTCCGGTTCAGGAGCGGTTTTTTTCGGAGACCTTGCGCCCGATTACCTCAAATTCTATCGGGAGGGGAAGGTGACTTCTCTCCTGGGAGCACCGCTAGTGTAGAATCAGCCGATCGCTCGACCGAAAACGGGGTCTCCTTGCTGCGGTCCGGGTTTGAATCCGAGGCGGATCCGAGTTTTGGAGACGAATTCTTACGCCCAGATACCCGACAGGGTCATCTGTTGTCGAGCTCTGGGCGGCTCGGTTAGCCCATGCCCGGGGTAGCCGAGCAGCTAAAACCCATTTCGCAGGGAGGGGGGGCGCCTACGCTCTCACCCAGGTCTTGTCGGTTGAGGTTCAGCCCTCCCAGATCTTTAGCTTCACCGAAATCGGCGAAGTTGATCCAACCCGCTGTGGAGATACCGAAGGCGGTGGACATCCGGGTGTTCAGGAGACTGCTCAACGATTTTGCACTAAAGCCCGACAAAACGTCCTCTTCGTCGAGCAGGATGCGGAGGATGGAATTTTCTTTATCGGTAAGAGTTTCTGTCCATTCGTGAATCTTTTTCGCAAAGCTTTCCAGATCTTCCTGGCCGATATTGGGGGATTCTTCGGTCATACTTGAGCTCCTTGGCCGTTACTTCGGAATGAGCATGAAAATGAAGGGGTCTGACGGACGTTTCGAGAAGTCTACCACGCTGTGTCGGATTTGAAGGAGAATGTGGCAGAATATCGATTCCCCTCAGATCGGTTGGAAAGAGAGACGGTCCAAGACGGACTGATATCTCTCCCTGTCAGGGAAGAAGTAGCGATCTCCTCTCTGGTAAATTCGTGAAAGAGGGCTCCTTCAAGCCAAACCATGAACCGGATTTCCCGACAGCTCGAGGTGAAAACTCGACTTTTCGCCATGTTTTCTGTCCTGGGTCCCCTCGATCGGGCTGATCACAAAGACTCTCCGAGATTTCTTCGGTCACCTGTGACCCAAACGGAATCGGTCTCGACTCAGAGGTGGGCCTACGGATGTCCAGGGGGGCTGGTCACGCCTGGGTATCTATAGAGCGTATTGGGGGCGGTTCTATTGAACCTCGGGTCACGGCTCTGGTTCCATCCACCCTGCGACCTCGATTCTCACTCGCGAATTGCTGTTGTGTCGACCTGGAATCTTCGATGTCGTTGTTCAATGTCAACGCTCCAAGGTCTGAATCCGAAGCGGATCCAAATTTTGGAGACGAATTCTAACGCCCAAGTGCCCGACAGGTTCAGCTGTTGTCGAGCTCTGGGTGGTTCGGTTAGTCATTGCCCGGGGTGGCCGAGCAGCTAAAACCCATTTCGCATTCGAGGGGCATGCCCACGCTTTCGCCCACGTCTTGTCGATTGAGGTTCAGCCCTCCCAGATCTTTGGCTCCACCGATTCCCGGTGTTCCCAGGTTGGTGGAGATACCGAAGGCGGTGGACATTCGAGTGTTCAGGAGACTGCTCAACGATTTTGCTCGAAACCCCGAAACATCGTCCTCTTCGTCGAGGAGGATGCGGAGGATGGAATTTTCTTTATCGGTAAGAGTTTCAGTCCATTCTTCGATTTTTTTGGCAAAGCTTTCCAGATCTTCCTGGCTGATATTGGGGGATTCTTCGGTCATACTTGATCTCCTTGGCCGTTACTTCGGAATGAGCATGAAAATGAAGGGGTCTGGTGGACGTTTCGAGAAGTCTACCACGGTGTGCCGGATTTGAAGGGAAATATGGCAGAATGTCTATTCCCCTTCGCTTGGGTGGGGGGAATAGACGGTCCAGGTCGGACTGATTTCTCTCCCTGCCGCGAAAGAAATAGCGACCTGTTCTCTGGTAAATCTGTGATAAAGGGCTTCTTTCCAGTCAAACCATGAACCGGACTTCCGAACAGTTTGAGGTGAAAACTCGACTTGCTCGACTTCGCGGGCAAATCTTTCGTGTCGGCATTACCGGAACCAACGGGAAAACGACCACCACCTCGATGCTGGACTCCATCATTTCTGCGTCGGGAGAGCTCTCGGCTCGACTCGACACGCTGGGGGGATGGATCGGGGGAGAGTGTCGCTGTCAAAATACGATGGAGTGGATCGACTTCCTCGAGACGGCCGTTGCCGAGGGCGTTCGAACAATGGTGTTCGAAATGACCTCCAACTCGCTTTCTCGATATGTTTCCTGTTCTTGGCCGCCCTCGGTCGGGGTGATTACAAATATTACCCGAGATCACTTCGGTCATCATGGAGGGCCGGAGGGCTACATGCTGGCCAAGGGGCAGCTGTTGCAACATTTGCCACCGGGTGGAACCGCTGTGCTGAACGCCGGTGATCCTGCCAGCGCTCGGATGGTGGAGTTGGTCCCGGGTGATGTGCAGAGTCTTTCCTTTGCGGTTGGGAAGGTGAATGAAGCCTGGAAAGGAACAGAGCCGTTACTTCTGGCCACCACGATCGAGATGACTCGGGAGGGGACCCGGGCTGTCGTCGAAGGAGAACTGGGGCTTGCGTTGGGTGGTGAAATTCAGTTGCGGACTCACGGGGAGATTTATCTCGAAAATGCGTTTGCGGCCGCTCTTGCCGCCCATGCCCTTGGGTACTCGGCCAACGTGATTCGTAAGGGGCTCGAATCCTTCAGCGCGCCGCCGGGGAGATTCGAAATCGTAGCGGATCAACCCCTTGTGGTCGTGGATTTCGCGACGAGCCCGGATGCTCTCGCGCGGACGATCGCCATTCTCCGATCGCTGGTCCGTGGGCGGGTGATCTGTGTATTTGGTTGCGGTGGCGGAGCCAGCGATCCAGACGCACGGGAGATACTGGGGCGGGTGGCTCATAAATACGCGGATGTGGTGGTTTTGACCAACGACAATCCGCGCGACGAGGATCCAGAACAGATTGCCGACGCGGTTTCTCGGGGCGCTCGAGGCGAAGGAGCCCGCTGGATTCGGGAACTCGATCGGAGACTGGCGATCGACCTGGCATTCGATGAAGCTGAGAGAGAAGATTCAATCTTGCTGGCGGGAAAAGGACCGGAGAGGAATCAGGTAATCGGTACGGAGGTTCGACCGTTTTCGGATGTAGAGGTTACGAAGATGGCTTGGCAACAATTCTTCGGCGATTCGGCCTAATGGGAGCGAGAACGGAAAATCATGAATCCTGCATTCCCGTGGGCTGGAGGGGGTTGGCCAGAGAAATTTTAATCTCCTCACGAATTGGGTTGTCGCGTGGGGCTTTGCGACCGAAAATGGTCCCATGAGGTGGGGTAGCGCGTCACCATGAATAGAATGGAAGAACTCGAAAAGGAGATCGAGCGTCTGCGAGCAGAACTCGAGATCTGTTCGTCGGCCAAGGTGTTAGCCGAGGCGCTTCAGTCTTCGGGGATTGTTGGAGAGGTTCTTGGAGGAGAAGGGCATCGCGTACTTCTCGACCAGATTGTCACGATGGCAAGACGTGTGGTCGGAACGGAGGGTGTAACACTGTTTCTCTCGAACCCGGAGTCGGAAGAACTGGTCGTTGAGGTCGTTCGCGGTGGAGCGGAGGAGGCGGTTCGTGACCTGCGTTTACCTTACGGGGAAGGCCTGGCCGGCTATGTTGCCATGACCGGGCAGATGCTGGCAGTTGAGGATGTCAGGCAGGATCCGCGCTGGGCTCAGGAGGTCGGTGACGACCTGCGTTACACTCCCCAACGGATTCTTTGCGCTCCACTTCTTCGGGGTGAAGAGGTGATCGGAGTCTTGCAGTTCATCGACAAAATGGACGGCACCGCATTCACTCTCGGGGATATGGAGGTGGTGGGAGAGTTCGCCGAGGTCGCCGCCAGCGCTCTTTTTCAGTCGAGAGTAGCCAGCGATCTTCAATGGCTTTTTCGATCCCTATTGGGGGAACTTGATGAGAAGTCGATGAAGGACGAAAGGCAGATTCTTTCCGCCGCACGACGGGTGAGTGAAGATCAGGAATATCTCGAGCGTCTGGAAATCGCGGGCAAGCTCGGGCGCGCGCTTCAGTCTGGTAGATCGTCACAGGTTCTTTTCGCCGAACTTCTGGATACCGTTATGACCTTCAAGGACCGTCAGGGCCTGTCCTGAGAAAGAAGATATGAGCCAACCCGCCCCCGCCTGGAGTGATCGCTTTTCGGCAGAAAAGTTACAGGGGGTTTCGGTCCATTTGCCGAGCGGGCCGCTGACTGGGGAGTGGGCATGGGGGGGGTCATCGGGAGAAGGGATTCGAGTTGGCATCATCGATTCCGGGGTGGATAACGATCATCCCGCGGTGGCCGGGACTGTGACTCAGTGGGCTTCGTTCGCGTATGATCGGGATTCGGGAAAGACCGAGGAGTGTTTCGATGAGCATGAGGATAGCTTTGGACACGGTACAGCCTGTGCGGATGTGATCCGGCGATTGGCGCCCAAAGCGGAACTGGTCAGCATCAAAATCTTGGGCAAGCGATTGGGATGTCGAGGAAATGAGTTCTTGCGGGCTTTGCGCTGGGCTCTCGACCAGAATCTCGATTTGATCAACCTCAGCTTGGGGACTCGAAAAAAGGAGTTTTACTCCCGGTTTCATGAACTGACCGAAGAGGCGTATTTCCGTAATATTGGTCTCATCACCGCAGCGAATAACATGCCGATCCTCAGTTTTCCTTCACTTTACTCCTCCGTTTTTTCGGTCGCTTGTGCTCCGCAAACGGACCAATATGATCCTTTCTTCTACCTGTATAATCCTCAACCTCCACCTGAGTTTGGCGCTCCCGGAATTGGGCTGGATTTGGCGTGGCTGAAGGGGGGGACTTTGACCGTTACGGGGAACAGTTTCGCGGCTCCACACATCACGGGGCTTCTGGCAAGAATTCGATCCAAACATCCTGATCTGAATCATTCGCTTTTGAAAAGCGTGCTTCAATTAACTGCGAGGAATGTGACTTGAAAGGAGGTTCTGAAAGCTGATGACTGGCACTCCTGAGGAAATGGAGCGGGAAATAGAAGAACTTCGGGCCGAGGTCAGTCGCTTGAGTGATATGCGTCAGGCATGTGACGGCCTTCTGGAGGCGGGCTTGTTCGGACGTCTCTCGATTCCCAGCACCCAGTCCCAGCTTTGCGATTCGATCTTGCAGACCGCTGAAATCCTTTCGGGATCAGAGGCGTCGGGGCTTTTTCTCCTCGATCAAAAAGATGAGCAACTTGTAGCCATCGTTGTTCGGGGTGGAGGGGGCGAGGAGTTGAAGGAGTTCCGGATCCCTCTCGATCAGGGACTGGTCGGTTATTGCGCGGTTACCGGCGAGGTGATTTTGATCGAAAACGCTCGAGAAGATAATCGCTGGTCCAATCAGATCGGAGAGTCGCTGGGATACACTCCGCGCTCTGTCCTCTGTGTTCCGATGATTGTTCAAGATGAAGTCATCGGTGTTCTTCAGTTGCTTGACAAGACCGAAGGGACATACGATTCGTCGGACGTTTCGCTGGCCAGTCACTTCTCCGTTCTCGCGGGTATCGCGGTGCAGCAGTTGGAAGTGATCGACCAGCTAGCCCTCATCGTTCGGCGTTCCCTGCTCGCGACGAGCGACTCCCCGATTGAGGGAGTCGAGAAACTCGAGGAGCTTGCTGTAGCGATCGCCTCTAGCGAGAGTAGTCAAGAGATGCTGGAGATCGCTTCGCTCCTCAACCAGATTCATCGGCACGGCGACAATGCCAGGAGAATGACTAGCCAGTTTTTGAAGAGTATCCATCGCTATTTGCAATCGACCGACCCCACGATATCTGGATGATCCCGAATTGAACCAGGAACCATCAGCAAATTTGGGGTCCTCGGAGGGAATCGTTTTCAATAGGGGGGAAGTGTGCCCACTTGTCTACCCGAATCATTCCGGACTGAATGCCCAACTGTATCCGTTGCTCGTAGGGTGGGCGGAGACGAGGGATGATCATCGACTTCATTCGAATCAGGTCACATTTTTTCGGCTGGAGAACTCCTGGCACTCTCCCAACGACCTGCATGAGCAAGAGGTTTTTCGGCCGCTTTGCGATTTCATCGAAGAGCGAGTCTCGAGCATGATGAATGCGCCACTTCGGATTTTTTCGATGTGGTCGATCATCGGCACGAATCGGTCTCAAGGAGGGCGTCATTTTCACGTGGGAACAGTGAGCGGGTCCTACTATGTGAACAATGGACACGAGGAGGGGGAGGACATCAGCGCTTCGATCCATTTTTATGAACCCGGTGGGGTGAAAAGCTTCGAGCCCCAAGACGGCCAGATCCTCCTTTTCCCGGCTCCCCTCGAGCATCAAGTGGATGCCTACCTCGGATCGAAGCGGCGCGTTGTCATCTCGTTCAATCTTCGGTAGCGCTGGGCATGAAACTCGAGGATCCCGGAAAAGGGCGACGCGTTGATTGGATATCGTTTTCCATCCCTGGGATTCGAGGGGGTAAGGTCAACGAGGAGCATACGGTTCTGGAATACGGATGAGCGTTGCTGCTATGAGGTCTATCACCAGTTCAGTTGCGCTGCTTCCTGCGGATATCCGAGATGAAATTCTTGACGAAGGATGTCTGATGGGAACTCCACTGGAGGGATGATGTTTGGGTTTTCGGGGATAGAATCAGGGCTTACCGCGAATTCGCTTTGTGCGTTGTGTGGTGCATAGTTTATGTGTTTTACTTCAAGTGCTTATGTTGTAAATTTCCCCGGAATCGACATCAGAGGTCGCTTTAAGAACGAGTGCTGGGTCCTTGAGGTGGATCCAAGGCCTGGGACTTGGCAGAGAGCTCTCGTTCTTCAAATCTCGATGGATTTTTGAAAGACATGGTATGATAAGTATTTACGACTTTCCTGGGGAGTGGATATGCCGGCGTCCGGAAGCGAAAGGCCCGCATTTGAGGCGCTAGGTATCGGAGCGGATCTACTGCGATCCGTTTCAGATATCGGGTACGAATCACCCTCGGCGATCCA
>JASMLP010000033.1 GCA_030748635.1 Planctomycetota bacterium | reverse complement strand
GGTGGTACCGATCTTCCTGGTTGGTACACCAAGCACGGCTCTTTCTTGATCGCTGCCGCCATGGATAAGTACATCTATGCCACCGGATCTGATCGGATTTGCGATGACAAGATCTGGTTGAGTTATTCTCGAGTGGAAATCTGTGACGACGTTTCCGAGGTTGAAAACGCTCTGTTTCGGAAATGTCTCGAAAAGTTTGGCAACCCGAAAGGGCTGGAGATCCACTCCATTTCCGAGTTGCCGGGCGGGTCTGGTTGCGGTTCTTCCGGCGCATTTCTGGTGGCCACTCTGAAGTTGATGAGTCTGATGCAACGAAAGGTTCTGGATACTCAGGAACTGGCAGAGTTGGCATGTCAGGTAGAGATGGTGGACTTAGGGCATTCCTCGGGAAAGCAAGATCAGTATGTGTCTGCGTTCGGAGGGATTATTTCGATGGAGATCGATACCGAAGGTCAGGTGACCATAACGCCTCTCTCACTCGATAAAATTACAGTCAAGCATCTCAATCATAATCTGATGTTTTATTACAGCGGTATCACGCGAGAGGCGAATGAAATCCTCCGGGAACAGAATCAGGACATTGGGGGGCGAAAACAGTCTTCCGTGGATGCCATGCATAGGATCCAGGAAATCGGCTATGAGTCCAAAGAGGCCCTTGAGTCCGGCGATCTGGATCGATTTGGTCGACTACTCCATGAGCATTGGAATGTCAAAAAGTCGATGTCTAACATGATGTCCTCGTCTTTTATCGATGAAACCTATGAATTCGCGATGGGGGAAGGGGCTCTGGGAGGCAAGGTGATGGGTGCCGGCGGAGGGGGGTTCTTCATGTTCTATGTGCCAGCGGAAAAGCATGATTCTTTCCGTAAAAGGATGCGGGAACGCCATCTGACTGAAATGGATTGGCAGTTCGATTATTCAGGGGTTACTCAGGTCTACACGAATTAAGTAGATCGCCATTTGCCCAGTAGCGGGTTGGTGGGATGAGGTGACGAAAGGGCGAGTGCTGGGTCCTCGAGGTGGATCCAAGGCCTGGGACTTGGCAGAGAGCTCGCGTTCTTCAAATCTTCAGATCTCGCTGAATTTTTGAAAGACATGGTATGATAAGTATTTACGACTTTCCTGGGGAGTGGATATGCCGGCGTCCGGAAGCGAAAGACCCGCATTTGAGGCGCTAGGTATCGGAGCGGATCTACTGCGATCCGTTTCAGATATCGGGTACGAATCACCCTCGGCGATCCAGGCGGAGGCGATCCCACCGCTTCTGGAGGGACGGGATCTGCTGGGCCAAGCGCAAACCGGGACCGGGAAGACCGCCGCCTTCGCGCTGCCGTTGTTGACTCGACTCGATCTTTCGCTTCGAAAACCGCAGGTTTTGGTCCTGGCGCCGACCCGAGAACTCGCTATTCAGGTATCCGAAGCGTTTCAGAAGTACGCCTCCCATCTGAAAGGTTTTCATGTTGTCCCCATTTACGGGGGCCAGGATTATCACGTTCAGTTTCGGGCACTCAAGCGGGGCGTTCATGTCGTGGTCGGAACTCCCGGTCGAGTGATGGATCACATGCGCAAGGGGAGTCTGGGGCTGGAATATCTGCAATGTCTGGTGTTAGACGAAGCAGACGAAATGTTACGGATGGGATTCATCGATGATGTCGAGTGGGTGCTCGAACATATTCCCAATGCACATCAAACCGCGCTGTTCTCAGCCACCCTGCCCGGTCGGATCTGCAAGATTGCTGAAAAATATCTCCATGATCCGGTTCAGGTTAGCATTCGGGTCAAGACCAGTACGGTGGATACCGTGCGGCAGAGGTATTGGATGGTCAGTGGCCTGCACAAACTGGACGCTCTGACGCGTATTCTCGAGGTCGAGGATACCGATGGGATCATCATTTTCGTTCGCACAAGAAGGATGTCGACCGAGTTGGCGGAACGGTTGGAAGCTCGAGGTTTCGCGGCCGAGGCGCTCAACGGTGATATGCAGCAGAAATTACGAGAAGTGACGATCAATCGGTTGAAATCGGGGAAACTCGATGTATTGATCGCAACCGATGTCGCGGCCCGTGGCCTCGATGTGCCGCGTATCAGTCATGTGATCAATTACGATGTTCCACACGATACGGAATCGTATATTCATCGGATCGGCAGGACGGCTCGCGCGGGTCGAACCGGGGATGCGATTCTTTTCATTTCGCCCAGAGAGCGGCGTCTGCTCAAGGCCATCGAGAAGGCGACGAGACAGACGATCGAGAGGATGGACTTACCCAGCTATGCGCTTGTGAACGATCGGCGTATGGGGCGGTTCAAACAAAAAATCACCGATGCCCTGGGGAAAGGGGAAAACCTCGAACTTTTCACCGAGATCATCGAATCCTACCGCATCGAACACAATGTACCTTCCCTGGAAATCGCCGCGGCGCTGGCGAGTCTTGTTCAGGGGGATACGCCTTTACTCCTGAAAGGTTCCGATCGTAAGTCCAAAAAAGATAAGGAGAAAAAGAACGATCGATTTTCCGGCGAGGAACGTCCGGTTCGTCAGGAAAAAGACATCCATAGTCAGCGGGTGAGACCGGGTATGGATCTCTACCGTATCGCCGTGGGGAGGACGCACGGGCTGAAACCCTCCCGAATCGTCGCGGTGATTTCCGCTATTGGTGGGGTGACGGACAAGGATATCGGCACGATCGATCTGCACGAACATTTCAGCTTGATCGAACTCCCTCTAGGGATGCCCGAAGATATTTTTGATGAGCTGAAAGGGACCCGGGTTTGTGGGCAGAAATTGAAAATTTCTCTCATGAAGTCAGGAAGCGCTCCGAGAAGATCCTCCGAACGAAAACGCAAGTTCAAGAAGGACTCCGGTGAAAAGAAGCGGAAGCGCAAAGACAAGCAGGAGGGGAAGGGGAAGAAAAAGGGCAAAGAGAAGGGCAAGAAAAAAGGCAAAGAGAAGCGAGAGAAAAAGGGCAAAGAAAAACAAGGCGATGGTTAAGTTTCGCCGGTCGCTTCGCGGTGTGCGGCCGGATTCGTGGCCCGGATAGGAGGAGAACCGGATCGGGAGCCTGAGTTGGAGCGTATCGGCCCGTTTGTTGGGAAATATAATCGAGTGAAAGCCGGTAGAACAAAACACGAAAACGTTGCCGAGGGTAGGGCCAAACTACGAAGGAAAAGGGATTCGGGAGGTGTTGCTCCCGGTTTTACTCGAACTTCTCCTCGTAGAACGCGTCGACGAGTCCCTCGTAGCGTTTCTGGATGATTCGACGTTTGACCTTGAGAGACGGTGTGAGTTCGCCGGAATCGACCGTGAAGTCTTCTGGAAGAATTGAGAATTTTTTTACGGTCTCGTAGGAA
>JASMLP010000032.1 GCA_030748635.1 Planctomycetota bacterium | reverse complement strand
CTTCAGGTGGGAGGAAGATTGCGAGGCCCTCTCTTCTCGCTGGGCGCGGATCATCTGAAGGAGGGTTGTTGCCTTCTGAAGTTGCCGGGCCTTTTCGAGCTGCTGGGCTCGGGAGGCTTTCTGAACCGACTGGCGCTTTGCGCCGCGGTTGGTCGCGGTGGGTCCGCCGGCAAAGGCGGAAGGAACGAGGAAGGATGCCAGCAAAGAACTCAAAAGGATGGTTCGGCTTATTCGTTGGGTGAAGCGTTTGATCGTCATGATTACTCTCCTGGGTCAGTGGGTGGGTCGATTTTCTGGGCGCCGTCCAGACCGAGCGGTTGGATCCGGCGCGCCCTATGAGTAACCGTTGCCGGAAGGGTGAAAGTGAAAAGGCGAAAAAAAATGAAGGTTTCTTCGGTTTCAGGCCTAAAATGACGTTGCTATCGAGAGCATAACGGGGTGGATATGAGTCCTGCGGATGACCGAAGTCCTTTAGAGAAAAGAGATAAAGTGGGTCCGGCTCCGGATCGGCTGGCCACGCTCGGCCGACCGTTTCCCTCCACGCGTTGGAGCCTGATCCACGACTGCCGGGACTCTTCGAAGCCCGATTTCAGGACCCAATTGGGGGAACTGGTGGAGCGGTACTGGCCTCCGGCCTATTGGTTTATCCGTCGTCACTGGGGGAAGAGCCGGGAAGAGGCAAAAGATCTGTGTCAGGAATTCTTCCTCCAGTTCTATGAGAAAGACTACATGCAGTCGGTGGATGCGGATCGGGGTCGGTTTCGGTCGTTCGTCTGCGGCGCGTTGCGCCGGTTTCTCTGCCGGGAACATCGCGATGCGAGTCGACTGAAGCGCAAACCCGCCGAGGGATTCGTTCTCTCGATGGAGGTGATGGGGAGCGAGGACGATTCGTTCGATGTGGAGGACCAACGTCCCGGGCTGGAAGATCTGGAGGAGGCGTTTCGGGCCCGCTGGAAGAAGAGCGTGGTCCACAACGCGCTGGCCCGGATGAGACGGTCGGCGACGGAGCGCGAGAAGTCGGTACAGGTGGAGGTCTTCGCCCGCTACCGGATCGAACACGATGCGGGTCAAAAGCCGACCCGGATCGAACTGGCCGAGGTTTTCGGCATCACCCTCAACCAGGTTCTCTATGCGCTGCAGTGGGGGGACAAGGAGTTCGTCCAGGCTTTGCGCGAAGAACTTCTGGATCAGGTTTCGACCGAGAAGGACTTTCACGCCGAAGCGCGGGAACTTTTCGGGTTCTGAATGGAGAGGGAGCGAGACCGAAGATGAAAGAGGAGGTCCCAGGAGCGCGCAGTTTGGAGGATGCGATGCTCGTTCTTCATCTCCTGGAGGAGGGCATTCTCGAATCCCAGGAACTCCACGATCTCGTGGGAGAGGTGTCCCAGCGTCAGGATGCGGGTGAGGAGATCTCCCTGGCTTCAATGCTGATGGACAAGGGGTTGATCGATGCGGGATTTCTTTCCGAATTGAAGTCGTCGATGGGTCGTTCGGTTGAGGCTTCAACGCTGGTGTTGCAAGGAGGGGAGTCTCCGGAGTCTTCAGAAGATCTGGATGTATTTTTGCGCCAGGGGTGGGAAGAGAGCGTTCGGGAGGGGCAGGAGGCAGGGAGTTTTGGGCGATATCGAGAGGTTCGGGTGGTCGGAAAAGGGGCCATGGGCAAGGTGTTGCTGGCTGTCGATCCGGAGATCGGCCGGGAGGTCGCGATCAAGATCCTCCATCCGGAGCGGGACGGACACTGGAGGGCGATCGAGAAGTTTCGCCGAGAAGCTCAGATCACCGGACGCCTGGATCATCCCAATATCGTTCCGGTTCACGACATGGGCCGGACGCCGGACGGTTCCTACTACTTCGTGATGAAACTCGTTTCGGGCAGATCGCTGGCCGAAGAACTTGAGGAAACCCGAGCCTTCATGTCGGAGAGGCCGGAACGGTACGAGGGGGTGCATCTGCTCGGAGCTTTTCTGAAAATTTGCGACGCAATCGGTTTTGCTCATTCCCGAGGAGTCATTCACCGAGATCTGAAACCTTCGAATTTCATGATGGGTTCGTTCGGTGAGGTGTTGGTGATGGATTGGGGACTGGCCAAAGATCGTGGCGAAGGACTCGTTCCGAAGGAATCTGTTGTGGAGGAGGAAGGGGTTGTCGGGGAAGACGTTTTCCTGACCCAGGATGGAACGATCATGGGAACCCCGTCTTACATGCCGCCGGAGCAAGCGATGGGCAAGATCGACCAGGTGAATGAGCAGAGTGACATCTATTCCCTGGGCGCGACGTTGTATCAGATCTTGACCCTGGAACCTCCGTTCATCGGTTCCAGCAAGGAAGAGGTTTTGCATCGGGTTCGTGAAGGAGTTCTGATCCCCCCCGGGGAGCGGGCTTCTCATGGGATCGTGCCTCGAGAGTTGGAAGCGGTGGTTCTCAAGGCGATGGCCCATGATCCCAAGCTTCGCTACTCCTCGGTCACCGACTTGCAGGCGGATCTCGAGGCGTTCCGAGAAGGGCGGGTGCTTTCCGCGGCACGCTATTCTCCCGGTCAGAGATTGGTCAAATGGCTCGCTCGGCATCGAGCTATTTCAGCCATCAGCTTGCTTTCCCTCTTGTTTTTGAGTGGAGTTCTGGGGTGGCAATCCTGGACCCGATCGTTGGAGCGGGAGCGAGAGTTTCAGGTCTGGATGGAAAAGGCCCTGGGGATGGAAAAGCAAGTCGGAGCGGTATCCCACTGGCTCTCGCGAGAGGTTTCCGTGGATCGTTCCACCGGTTTGTTGATCGAAGAGACACCGGTTGAAAAAAAACAGAGAGAACAGGCGATCGAGGCGTACCTCGAGGTCGCTCGGGCGCTGGAGCGGGCGCTTCAGTTGCGATCCGACGACTCGGTAGCACAAAAAAAGAGAGTCGAGGTGGGGATTCGAGTCGGTCAGATGGCTCTCTTCGGTCGTGAGTATCTTCTGGCTCGGGAAACATTTGAGCGTCTGGTCGAATTCGGGTTGAATCAGTCGGAAGTCGAGAAGTGGGTGTTACGAGTTCAAATGGCGGAGGCCTTTTTGCTCTCGTGGCGACGAGAGCGGTTGCTGGCGGTTCTCGAGGACCTGAACAAGGGTCTTTCCCGGGTCGGAAGAGAACCCGGCGCGCCTCTTCTCGATGACTATGTACTTGAATCGGTTCGATACCGGGATCGACAGACGATTTCGATTCTGGCGCAGGACTTGAATGGATTGATGTCCAAGGCCCTTCGATCCAAGGAGTCCGGTTCGGATCCGGCCTGGAGTCAATCGGAAAGAGATCGGGCCAAATTCGTGTGCGAGGTTTTGGGGCGTATCGGTCTGCCGGGGAGTTACGAACCACTCTCCCGATGGATGGAGGTGGTAGCCGATCATGAATTGGCGGTCGAAGTGGGTATTGCGCTGTGCAATACCCGCGATCCGGCGGCGCAGTCTTCA
>JASMLP010000031.1 GCA_030748635.1 Planctomycetota bacterium | reverse complement strand
AACGCCAGGCGTAGCCGGGGTCACCGCTTTGTTGCCGGAGGCGGGCGCACGCCCGCCAGACCTTACTCGCGGTTATCGGGGAGGCGCTGACGCGGCCCTCTTGACACGCGGGGGGGTGGGAACTTCGGGAGTTCCCGTGATCGTCAACCCGGACCGGCAGGCTGGAGCGAAACGAGCCCTTGCCGAGCATGGCGCAAATTGCCTGGTTCTGGATGACGGTTTTCAGCACTGGAAAGTCCAGCGTGACCTGGACCTCGTTTTGATCGATAGTTCCCGCCCGTTCGGAGGAGGGCGGTTATTGCCTTCGGGGTATCTGCGCGAACCTCTTGACGCATTGAGCCGAGCTGACCATGTATTGCTCACCCGTTGTGATCAGGTCGAATCCGGATACGTCGAAAATCTACGGTGCCGACTGGAGCAACGATTTGGTCTCCCTGTCGCCGAGGCGTGTCACGCTCCGTCGGCCATCTGGTCCTTGAAAAGCGAGGAGGTGTGGGAGGTCGATTTTCTTGAAAATCGCTCAGTATGGGGGTTGGCGGGAATAGGGAATCCCGAGGCTTTTCGGAAAACATTGGAAACTATCGGTGCAGATGTCCTGGGGATCGATCGGTTCCCGGATCATCACAATTACCGTCCGGAGGAGATCCGATCGGTTGTGCGGCATGCGAGGGCGTCAGGTGCAGCGATCATGATCACGACAGAAAAGGATGCCATGCGTCTGGACCCGGAATGGTTTTCCGATATGGAGATCCTCGTTCTTGGGATTCGGTTCGAGATTCGGAAAGGGAAGGCCATATTGCGAGACCGGATTCTGGAGGTGGTTCAGGGGGAATTGTCGTGAGCGGATACCTGGCGGTGGGCGTCTACCGGCTGGTCGGAGGGGTCCTCCGGCTGCTTCCGGTACGTGTATGCAGTTGGTTTGCCTTGGTGCTGAGTCGACTTATTTACCTGGTCGATATCCGCCATCGTCGGATAGGCGCACGCAATCTGAAGTTGGTATACGGGGATTCTCTTTCTCGGAACCAACGGAATCGAATTCTCAGACAAGCTTACGAAAACATGTTGTTGGTGGTTCTCGAGCATTTTTTTCTGGATCGGATCGAGGTGGACTCCTCTTCTGTCGAAACCATTCGTCCCCTGCTGGAAGGGCCTCAAGGGGTACTGCTGGTTTCAGGGCATCTGGGAAACTGGGAAATCGCCCTTCACGATTTCGCCCGTAACGGGTATCGGGTGCTGGCGATTGGGCGTCCACTGGACCAACCCGCGGTCAACCGACTGCTGGTTGAACGCCGCGAGAGTTTGGGTTTGGAGGTCGTGGACAAGAAGGGCGCGGTACGCAGCATTTTGAAGGCGATGCGGCAACCTCGCCAGATTGCCGGGATTCTGGTGGATCAAAATGCAGGAGGTCGGGGCGAGTTCGTCGATTTTATGGGATATCCGGCTTCGACGACATCGATCCACGCTTCGCTGGCGCGCAAGCGAGGGATTCCGGTCGTGGTGGGGGGGCTTGTTCGGGTCGGCCCTCTACGGTTTCGTTACATTTTCGGAAATTGCCTCGACACTTCCGCAGTGAAATCGATGTCACTTGACGAGATCCTGATCCATGTGAATCAGGAACTTTCTGCCCTGATTCAGGATTATCCCGGTCAATGGCTCTGGATGCATCGTCGGTGGAAGAGTCGACCCCAGGGGGAGGCGCGAGATTCCCACCTGAATCGGACTTTGGGGTACGCAAAATACTACGATTCCCCTGAGGTCGTAGCCTCCGGGGATCCGACTTGAAGGGGCCGATGAGCGTTCCTTGTCAGAGAGGTTGAGCCGTCTCTTCAGGGGAGATTGTATTCACGAATTTTCAAGCGACTCAAGACCTGTCGTTGGCTCTCTCTCGGACCCGGGCTATACTCCTCGTGCAACATGAATACTCCTTTTGAACCGATTGAGCCTGCTGACCTCACGGGCGTACGCACCTACTCCATTCAAAAACGACGGAATCTGGTCGATTCCAGTGCGTTCGCGAGTCGGGTCGGTCCGGAGGATTCGATCGGTCAGTTTTTGGACAGTCTGCCCGATATCTTGGCGGGCAAATCGCTCCGCGAACTTTGTCAGGTGGTGGCGCGTGCGCATGCAGGGGGTCGTTCGGTAGGGATCGCTATCGGAGGCCACGTGGTCAAATGTGGGCTGGGGCCCTTATTGATCGACCTGATGGAGCGTGGGGTTATTGATGGAATCCTCATGCACGGCGCCACAGCGATTCACGATACCGAAATCGCGCGACTGGGTCAGACCAGCGAAGATGTCGGAGCCACGCTGAAAGAGGGGCGTTTTGGGATGGCGGAAGAAACCGCTTCCTTCTTCTCCCAGGCCTATACCCGAGCGGTGGAGGAAGGGAGAGGGTTAGGGCACGCTCTAGGGCAGTCCTTGCTGGACGAGAAAGCGCCCAATGCGGATTGCAGTCTGCTGGCGGCGTGCGCGCGTTTGGGGCGTCCGGCCATGGTGGTGGTTGCCGTTGGAACGGATATCGTTCACATGCACCCCGGATTTGATGCCGGCGCGCTGGGACAGGCCTCCTATACGGATTTCAGGTTATTGGTCACCTATGTTCGTGGCTTGGGGAATGGGGTATGGATCAATATCGGGAGCGCGGTCTTGCTCCCCGAGGCTTTTGTCAAAGCGGTCAATCTGGCTCATAATCTGGGTGACGATCTCGATGGATTGGTGACCGCCAATCTCGACATGCTTCGTCACTATCGTACGCGAGTCAATGTGCTGAGGCGTCCCGCTCAAAAAGGGATCGAGATCATCGGACATCATGAAATCAACGTGCCTCTTCTGCGCGTAGGGGTTCTGGCCGAGTTGTCGGCTCTGGCGGAGGAGTCCTGATGGGGAGGTTGACGAAAGTACTGGAATCCATCGGTTATCCTCGAGTGCTGGTCATCGGGGATATTATTCTGGATCGCTATGTTTGGGGTGACGTCGATCGGATCAGTCCTGAGGCTCCGATTTCTGTGCTCGATGTTCAGAGAGAAGAGTCTCGTCCTGGCGGGGCCGGTAACGCCGCCTACAATCTGGCCGCTCTGCAGGCCCATGTTTTTCTGGCCGGAATTGTCGGTGAAGATGGAGAGGCCGATGAAACCCGGACGCTTCTGGCCGAACTCGGGGTTGACTCGTCTCTGATCTTTTCCGATCCCAGTCGGCCCACTACGGTCAAGACTCGAATGATCGCTCAAAATCAGCAGGTCCTTCGGGTGGATCATGAGGTGCGCCTTCCTCTTTCGCCGGAGACTGCGAAGCGGCTGAATGATTCTGTTCTTGCCAGGATGCGCGAATTCGATGTGGTTTTGCTTTCCGACTACAAGAAGGGGACCCTTTCTGAAACTTTTACCCAATCGATTATTCGCAGTGGTCGCGAACAAGGGATTCCGGTTCTGGTCGATCCCAAGGGTAGAGATTTCTCTATCTATCGAGGTGCTTATCTTCTGACCCCCAATCGGCTGGAAGCGGAGATCGCATCGGGTCGTTCTTTGGGGGATGATTGTGACCTGGAAGCGATGGGTGGCAAGATGTGCGAGGATCTGGAACTCGATGCTCTCGTGGTTACGCTGAGTAAAGATGGAATCAGCCTGTTCCAGAAAGGGGCTCCTTGGCAAAAGTTTGGAGCCCTCCCGAGAGCGGTTTTCGATGTCTCGGGGGCTGGGGATACGGTTCTTTCCATCTTGGGTTTGGCAGTTGCGTCGGGCGTTGCACTCTCCAACGCGGTCGAGCTCGCCAACATCGCCGGCGGAATCGTCGTCGGCAAAGTGGGGGTGGTGCCGATCACCCGGGATGAATTGAAGGCGGAGTTGATGACTCCCGCCGAGAAGACGCCGTCCAAGATTCTCGGTCTTGAAAAACTCAAGGGGCAATTGAGCGAAAAACGGTCGCGGGGTGCTCGTGTCGTTTTTACCAATGGGTGCTATGACTTGCTTCATGCGGGGCATATCAGTCTGTTGCAGTTTTCTCAGAACCAGGGCGATCTTCTGGTGGTCGGATTGAATTCCGATCGATCGGTTCGTCGTTTAAAGGGTCCGGAACGCCCCATCGTCGGCGAGGAGGACAGGGCCCGTCTGTTAGCTGCCCTCGCGGTAGTGGATTATGTCGTTCTTTTTGATGAGGATACGCCCATCGAATTGATCCAAACTCTAAGCCCGGATGTGTTGGTCAAAGGCGAAGACTGGCAAGGGAAGGGGGTGGTGGGACAAGAACATGTTGAGAGTTATGGAGGGCAGGTGGTTTTCTGTCCCATGATGGGCGGACTCTCAACGTCTGCCATCGTGGAACGGATCCGAAACCGGTTCTCGGCCATCTCCACGGCGCCCCCAAGAGAGGAAGAGTAAGGATGATTGCAGAATTGGACCATCTGAAACGGCGTCTCTTGGAGTCGGCCCGGGTGATGGAAAGGGTCGCCGAGGAACAGGCTGAAACGATTTTGCAGGTAGGGGAGTTGATTTCGGAGGCTGTTCTGGGAGGGAAATGTCTCTATTTCTTCGGAAATGGAGGCAGCGCGGCCGATTGTCAGCATCTCGCCGCTGAATTCGTGGGTCGTTTTGTACTCGAGAAGCGAGCTCTGAGTGCGATCGCTCTGACCACGGATACCAGCGCTCTGACCGCAATCGCTAACGACTACGGTTACGAACATGTTTTCGAACGCCAGGTCGAAGCACTTGTCCGAGAAGGGGATATCGCCATCGGGATTTCGACTTCCGGGGGGAGTGCGAACGTGGTCCTGGGTCTCCAAGCGGCCAGGAAACTAGGGGCGATCGCTGTTGCCATGACGGGCGGAAAGCCGGGGAAATGCGGTGAGGTCGCCGAGAAGGTGATTTCGGTGCCCTCGGAGGTCACGGCGAGGGTTCAGGAGGCTCACATAACGATTGGGCACCTTTTCTGCGAGATGGTCGATGACAGGTGGCAATCTCGAGCTTCCAGGAGCGGAGGAGGTTCATAGCTCCAAATCACTGGAACGCTTGGTGTTTGAGAGAGTCTTTGGGTTTTCACTTTTCCCGGTTGACACCCCACAGAGCCACCCTATAATTACCCAGTCTTACCCTTAGAACCCCGTTTGGTTTTGGGGAAGAAGCGTACCGAGTCGAGAAAGTTCGTCTCGGAATTTAGGAACTTCATTATTTTGTTGCGAGGAGTTGGGGATCCCATGAGCATCATTGCCAAGATCTTCATCGTCATCAATCTCGTGCTCTCGGTTGTGTTCGTAGGTGTCAGCGGTACTCTGCTGGCCCAGAAAGCGGATTATAAAACCAAGTACGAAGAGGTTGAGAAGGTTAAGAGACAGTTAAACAATTTTTATAATGCTCAGGTTAAGGACCTCACCGAGCAGCTTGGCGAAGTCGTCGATGCCAGTAAGGCTCTCGAGAGTTCTCGAGATCAGCACAGAGAGCAGCTAAATAAACAACTCACCCGGGTCAACGATATGACCAAAGAGCTCAATCACACGAAAGGGCTCTTCGAAAACCTATCGGAAGCTCAGGACGATTTGAACTCTCGGGTCAACGATGCGTTCGAGCGCAACAAAGATCTCAATACTCGACTGACATCCGCGCTCGGGGATGTGAATCGATATAAGAGTGAAGCAGATCGTTCGAAAAACAAGCAAAAGGAAGTGGAGATCAATCTGGCTGAAAAGGAAGATAAAATCCACTCCTTGAACGCTCAGCTAGCAACGCAAGATCGTGATCTCAATGGTTACAAGCGAACCATCGAGCAGTTGCAGGAGGCGGGCGTGGACGTGGCTCGTATCGCTGGTGGTGGACTTCCTCCCGCAGTCGATACCACAGTTACGGCAGTCAACGAAGAGGTCGGCCTTGTCATGCTCGGCCTCGGCCGCGAAGCTGGGCTTCTCAAAGGACACGACCTGACAGTCTTTCGTGGCGACCAGTTTATTGGACGCGTTGTTGTGGAACAGGTCTACAACGATATGGCCAGTGCACGTATCGATCGGAAGTATCTGGTCGACAAAATTCAGGTAGGCGACAATGTCACAACCAGAATTCGTTAACGCGCCCGACGACGTTGAGTACGAAGAATCCCGCGCCGGATTCGAAACAAGCTTGATCTTGTTCACTACAATCTTTCTCGTGGTCGCCATAGCTCTTGTAGTCTATGAGTGTTCCACTACCTATAACGTGACCTTCGGGTTGGGCTAACCGGCCAGAAATCACGCTCTGGGCGTTCTCGCATGAGGGCGCCCAGGAATTGACCGACTACCTTCGCGATTCAGTCTCCATCAAGGAAGACAAGCAAGGCCCCCTTTCGAAAAATTAGAGGTGAATGCCGCCGTGCAGGGCGCACGGGGTGCGTACATCGTTTGATGAGGAGTGGCCTGCAGTGAATGTGCTTGACAAGGTTTTTGGTATGTTTTCGGTCGATATGGGAATCGACCTGGGTACTGCAAATACGCTGGTATGCGTCAAGGGCGAAGGAATCGTCGTTGCAGAGCCCTCTGTGGTTGCAGTGAAAAAGGGGACCAATCAGGTTCTCCTGGATGGCAACGCCGTTGGATATGCGGCCAAGGAGATGCTCGGAAAGACTCCGGGGAGCATCGTGGCCATCCGACCTCTGAAAAACGGAGTGATTGCCGACTTCGAAGTCACTGAAGCCATGTTGACCTATTTCATTCGGAAGGTTCACAACCGGAAATGGGGAGTGAAACCCCGGGTCGTCATCGCGGTCCCCTCGGGCATTACCGGGGTCGAGCGTGGGGCGGTCATCAGCGCGGCCGAAAAGGCCGGCGCTCGTGAAGTCTACCTCATCGAAGAACCGATGGCCGCGGGCATTGGAGTCGGATTGCCGATTACCGAAGCCCAGGGATCCATGATTGTCGATATTGGTGGGGGGACCACCGAGGTGGCAGTCATGAGTCTTGCCGGGATCGTTACCGCAGAGTCTGTGAGAACTGCCGGCGACCATATGGACGAGGCGATCATTCAGCACATGCGCAAGAACTACAACCTCATGATCGGAGAACAGACCGCGGAGCGGATCAAGATAGAAATCGGAAGCGCTTGTCCTCTGGAAGAAGAGGCTCAGATCAGCGTGAAGGGGCGTGACCTTCTGGCTGGGCTTCCTCGCGAAGCGCTGATCGGTTCGGAAGAAATTCGGGAGGCTCTCAAAGAGCCAGTTGATACGCTGATGGAAGCGATCAAGAGAACTCTGGAGAAAACCGCACCCGAACTGGCCGCGGACCTTATCGATAATGGGATTGTTCTTGCCGGCGGTGGCGCCTTGCTCAAGGGGCTGGATCGAGTGATCGAAATGGAGGTCGAACTGCCCGTTACGATTGCCGATGACGCCTTGACAGCCGTGGCACGGGGTACCGGAGTCATTTTGGAAGAGTTAGAGATGTTGAAAGCGATTCTCGATTCAGCGGATTCGTGATTTTCGGGGTCAAATGATGACACCGGGTCTTTCTGGCTCTGGTTGATCGAGGAATGTTCGTTTTACTATGTCGGTCCAAGCGCAAGCTTCCCAACATTTTCGTAGATATGTTCTGCGCGTAGGGTTGTTGCTGGTAGCTCTCTATTTTGTTCACAAGGGCGATGTCTGGGATTCCCTTCGTGGAACAATTCGGAATGTGATCCCGCTAGATGCGGTCGGGTCGACAGTCGCGAACGATTCGATCTCTTCGGGAAGCGCTGAGGTTCTTGAGTTGACGCGGCAGCTCCAGGCGCGTGACGAGGAGGTGGTCCGACTGCATCGACGTCTTGCTACCTTGACCCATTTTCGTGAACGCTTTGGGGAATCGTACCCACGCGCTGTTCCCGCTCGTGTGATATACAGGCGCGATACTCACACGCTTCGTCGATCCATCACTGTCGATCGAGGATCCGTGGATGGAGTTCATGTCGGGGCTCCGGTGATCTGGGGCGCTGGATTGGTCGGACTTGTCAAGGTGGTGAGCTCTTCGTCTTCAGATGTTCTTCTCATAACGGACGCGGATTGTCGAGTGGATGCGCTTGTGAGGAACTCGGGTCCAAAAGGTCGCCCAGGTTCGCCGGTTGGCGGCATCTTGGTTGGAAACCCTCCGGCCGGATGTCGGCTTGAATTCGTTCCCCGGACGGCCAAGGGGATCTCCAAGGGGGCGGTTATTTACGCTTCGGGATGGCGTGGTCGAATCCCTGTGGATCTGGTTCTGGGAACCGTTCTGTCGGTTTCTCCTGGAAACAATCCTTCGTTAATCGAGGTCGAAGTCGATCCCGCGGTCGATGTGGATCATCTCTCTGAAGTGGTGATCTTGTTGCGTCAGGATACCTCTCAACAACCGGAAAACAGTTCCCGATGAAGTGGTTTCGTTTTTTGGTTTTGTTGAGTGTCGCTCTTGTGGTTCAGCGATCCTTTGGGGATCGAATGGAAGTGTACGGTTCTCGGCCCGATTTCGTCCTTATCCTGGCTTTGCATCTTTCTTTGTGTGCCGGTAGTGGGTTGATCTTCGGCGCCCAATGGGTAGCCGGTTTGGCTCGCGACCTTTTCGGTATTGGTGTGTTGGGTTTGAGTGCTTGCCTGTTTCCTTTGTTGGGAACCTTGGCTTCACGTCTGGGGAGAGATCTCTACGCGCATCACCCCCTGACTCGGTTGGTGCTTTCTTTTCTGGTCGCTCTTCAGGTGGAGTTGACCTTTTCGTTCGTACTGTTTTTGAAAGCCGAGCATCTCGATCTCTTCTCACTTTTCGCACAAGGATTCGGAAGTGCGATCTACACTGCCCTGGTCGCTTTGATCTTGTATCGACTTCTCGATATGTGGCCCGCCTTGGAGGCGAGGACGCGATGATTCGACTGCGAATCCATCTCTTGATCGCCATGATCGGTTTGTGTTTCGTGGTTTTGTTAAGTCGCCTTTTCTATCTCCAGATTCTTTCCGGCGCTGATTATGTGGATGAAGCATTTTCTCGGATTCAGAGATCCATTCCGATCGATCCGCTGCGAGGGGCGATTCTCGATCGCCACGGTGAGGTTCTTGCCAGGAATGAGCCCGGTTTCGATCTGATGGTCATCCCCGCCCGCGTCACACCAGAATCTCGGGCCCGGGTTCTGCAAAGAATGGATATCGAAGAGAAGGATTTTGAGTTGGGAATGGACGAGGTGCGTAAGGTCATCTCTCGTGAGGTTCGCAGAGAGATCAGATACCGATATCGAGAGCGTACACTCTCCGTTCAAAAGAGGGTATCCCGTCGGCTCGAACGGCAGTTGCGAGGTCGTTCATGGCTGCTGTTTCCAGACCTGGATAATGAATTGTTCCGGAAAGAAATATTTATCGATAAGGACCAGTTTCCAGGATTTGAAATCCGCGCCCGCCCGATTCGTCGCTATCCTGCTGGAAGCACTCTTTGTCACGTCATCGGCTCCATGAGCAAGATCTTCAAGGAAGAATACGAGAAGTTTCGAGATCGAGGCTATTTTCTCAACGACTTGATTGGGCGAGGTGGGCTGGAAGGGTTACACGAGGAACTCTTGAAAGGTCATCGTGGGTTGAGGGTCGTCGAGCGAGATTCGCGAGGCGTGATCCAAAAACATCTATTTTACGAGCCGCCCGCTGATGGGCACGATCTCCGGCTTTCGATCGATTTAGGAATTCAACAGTGTTCCGAAAACGCCCTGGATGAAGGGTTGGCGGATGCTCGTCGTAGGGCCCAACGGTTAGGGACGACTCCGCCTGGCGGTGGTTCGGTAGTCGTTTTGAGTGTCCCCGATGGGCATGTTCTGGCCATTGCTTCGAGTCCTCGGTTTGGAATCAGTGAGCGTAGAAGGCGGTATACCGAAATGCTGGAGGATCCACTTCATCCTTTGATCCATCGGCCGGTAGGGGGATACCGTGTTCCGCCGCCGGGGTCGGTATTCAAGATCCTCACCGGGATCGCGGGTTTGGAAACCGGCAAGATCGATAAGTTATCGACCTATCATTGTCGGGGCTACATGCACCGGCCGGGGGTTTTCAAGTGCTTGGGGCGACATGGGGATATCTCCTTGATCCGAGCGATTGAAAAGAGTTGTAACGTTTACTTCTATCATCTGGGTGAAGAATTAGGGCCCACGGTACTCAGTTCTTGGGCTCGGGCGGCAGGGTTCGGTGAACGAACTGGAATCGATCTCCCGGGTGAATTGGCTGGGTTGGTCCCCGATCCGGCCTGGAAAAAGGAAGTGTACGGTAAGACCTGGTTTCCAGCCGATAGCAGGTATCTCGCGATCGGTCAGGGCGCTCTGGAAACAACGCCGTTACAGGTCGCTAGATTCATGGTGGCTGTCGCTTCCGATGGCCGATTGCCGATTCCAAAACTGGTTCACGATTCAGTCCCTGAAACCGGTCTAAGATTGGCCATGCGCCCCGAGAATCTTCGGCTTATCCGTGAATCCATGTTTCGGGTGGTGGAGAGCGGTACAGCCCGTCGGTCTGGGCTTTCTTCCGTAAGGGCGGCGGGTAAAACCGGGTCCGCCGAACTGGGTGGGGGGCAGGAAACCCACGCATGGTTTGCCGGGTATGCTCCGGTCGACAATCCCAAGGTGGCTTTTGCTGTTTTGTTAGAAAATTCAGGGCACGGTGGCGATGTGGCGGCGCCCGTAGCCGCTAAAATCCTTCGCGGGATTCGTGATAAGTTCGCGGGGTGGAAATGAAACTAGATCGACTCGATTGGTTCTTTCTGATCCTCGTCTTTTTGATTCTTACTGTTGGAGTCGTCGATATCTGGTCGGCTTCTTATCAGATCAATCAGGGGAGTTATGCGTCCTATCCGATGAAGCAGCTTTTCTGGATTTCTTTTTCCGGGGCCATTTTTGTCGGATTGCTTTTCATCCCTTATCTCAAGTTCTATCAACGGGCCTATTTTTTGTACGCGTGTGGTATCGCTCTGCTGATCTTGACGATTGTCATCGGGAAAACGGTGAACGGGTCTAGGCGTTGGATCGCGCTGGGACCCTTCAGTATGCAAACTTCGGAGGTCATGAAAATATTGATCGTGATCGCCTTGGCCCGGTATCTCAAGGATCGTCCACGACTGGATAGATGGCAGGATCTGTTGCCGGCGCTTGGGATCACTTTCCTTCCGATGATCATTATCCTGAGGCAGCCTGATCTGGGGACGGCGATGCTTTTTATCCCTATTCTTTTTGCCATGCTTCTGGCCGCTGGAGCGCGGGTATCACATCTCATCTTACTGATCGTAATCGGAATCAATTGCTTACCGGTCGGCTATTTCTTTCTGAAGCCCTATCAGAAGGCTCGACTTCGAACTTTCATTTCGCTAGGGGACCTCTCGGCTTCGCAGAGGATGGGGGAGGCTTACCAGGCCTATCAATCTCAGATCGGTGTGGGTAGCGGAGGCATGCTGGGGAAAGGGTGGGGGAAAGGGACTCAGAACCGTCTGAATTTCGTACCGGAGAGACATAACGATTTCATTTTCAGTGTTCATTGTGAGGAATTCGGGTTTCTCGGAGCGATGATTCTACTGGGACTCTATTTCCTGTTGTTTTTATCAGGCCTTTCCTCGGCCAGTTCGTCCCGAGAGATGTTCGGTCGGTTGGTGATCGTGGGGACTATCACGATGATGGCCATGCAAGTTTGTATCAATGTTGGAATGACCATTGGAATCTTCCCGATTACCGGTTTGACGCTTCCTCTTGTGTCCTACGGGGGAAGTTCCATGGTGACCACGTTTATCGGGTTGAGTTTGATCATGGGGGTCAAGATGAGGAAGTCCATGATTCGTTCGGTTCTCGCTTGATACGAGCCCAACTGAGCGGAGGGTGACCGAATCTTTTCGAGAACAGGAAAGATGAACTTGCGCCCAACGCTCTGATTGCTACAATCTCAGCACTGGTTACGACTTGTGTTGAAACAGGTGTAGAGGATTTGCCTGAAATGAGCAAGATTGCCCTGGGTTTGATCGAAACAAGAGGCCTGGTAGGCTCCATTGAAGCTGCGGACGCTATGGTCAAAGCAGCCAAAGTGACGCTTGTCGGCAGGGACAATATCGGCGGCGGATTTGTGACCGTCTTTGTGCGCGGTGAGGTGGGCGCTGTCAAAGCGGCGACCGATGCCGGAGCCACGGCCGCCAAGCGCGTCGGGGAGTTGGTCAGTGTCCATGTGATTCCTCGCCCGCATAGCGAGGTTGAACAGATCCTTCCGGCCACCAACTGGAGCCGGCAAGATCACGTTTCGTCTTCCTGATATAAAGCCGAGACGTAGGTGATGGTCGACCTCCGTGCATATGTCTTTCTGGACAGCTTACAGCCGCAGTTGACTGCGTATGTCGCCTCCACATCCCGTGGATATCTGCCCGTTTCCGGTCAGGCTTCACTCTGGGTGGAAGTGGCTCCGGGAATCAGTATCAATCGCATTACTGACATCGCGTTGAAGGGGACTCATGTAAAGCCCGCGGTGCAGGTCGTTGAGCGGGCCTACGGATTGCTCGAGGTACACCATGACGATCAGGGTGAAGTGATCGATTCGGGCAGGCAGATACTCGAACACCTCGGGAAAAAAGAACAGGAAAGGCTGCAGCCTCGAGTGATCACCAATCAGGTTATCACCCATGTGGATGATTATCAGTGCATGCTGATCAATCGTTTCCGAAAAGGGTCCATGATCTTGGGAGGACAAACCCTATACATTATGGAGTGCCACCCCGCGGGGTATTCGGTCATTGCCGCGAACGAAGCGGAAAAAGCTTCTCCTGTTAATCTGATCGACATCCAGCCGTACGGAGCGTTTGGGCGCTTATATCTCGCGGGCACCGAAAGCCATATCAGAGAAGCGATGCAAGCTGCCACGGAAGCGCTCGATGGCCTGGAAGGTAGAGAAAACCGCTCCTGATCCGGCAAGGGGACGGTTTGGGCAGAGTTTTTCGGTTGTTAAGTTTAGTCTCGAGAAAATTAGATAGGTGAATGATGAGTTTGATCAGCCCTAACCACTTTCGGTTCATATATGGGAATCTCTTCGGTGCAGTGGCGAGGAAACCGCTCGCCATCAGTTTGTTCCTGGTTGCCACCCTTCTGATTCCGGTAGGTGTCGCTCAGCAAGCCAAGGGATCCGGTCTAATTCGTGGAGATCAAGTCTTCGAAAAAGGCAATATGTCTGTTCGGAAGCCGCCCGCAAAAAAGTTTCCGCAGTGGAAGATGGTGGAGTCTCCTTTCCCCAGTACACCTGAAGTATTTCTGCAGATAGCCAATAAGAGTCGAGACGCATCGTTTCTGTTCCGGAGAATCCTCCTTCCTCAAGGTGCATCCAAATCCGCGGATGATGTGATGAAGGATAATCTCCCTCAGATCATGCAGAGCGTGAAAAATTATCAGCTCATCAAAGATGGGAAAGAAGCTTTCGGAGCCAAGGGCAAGCGGACCCGCATGGTTCGATTTACCGGCGTACCTTATGTCATGATGAAGACGGATACCGGGCCGGTAAAACAGGAAGATCCGCAGCAGCGAGTGTTTCTGTTCGAGTACTGGGTCACCAAAACCAAGGATTCTATCCAGGTCGTTATCGTTCAGATTCCCAAGGTATTCCTCAATCCGAAAATCGACAGTAACAAGAAAACCATGGCGATTATGAAATACATCAAAAGTCAGATCCGTTTCTTCTGATTTCTGGATGGAGTTGTTGATTTGCGCGCTCCGCTGAGCCTCGCTCTTTACGCCTTTCTGGCCATGTCGGTATCCGTTCTGATCCTAGTCGGATGGAACTGGTTTTTGGTGGGCGGTAGCGGGCAGTCCTCTGAGAAATACCCAGTACAGTTTCGAGTTCAGGTGGAAGGGCCTCAAGGCGAGGGGATCTGGGTTCCAATGGGTACCCAACCGCCCCGCACTCCCGCTCGAGGAGTCGAGCGACGATGGCGCCTCGAAGGGCTTTTGTCCACGGAGAAGAAGAAGCCTTGAGGAGCGATCAGTCCGGCTTGTTTGGCGAATCTCCCTCTCCCATTGGCGAGTGAGGCGAGTTGGTGGGGTGGGTTTTCGCGACACTAGTGACCGCCTGAGAAGGTTCGCTAATCGCTCGAGAAGGCTCCTCCTCTGAATTCAGATAGCACTTTTGCACAAGAACTCCGGAAATCAGGAAGAAGGTCGCGGAAATCAGCCAGTAGAGGAATGAAAGGCTGAAGATCTTGGCCACTCGAGTGCGTTTACCCGAGGTCAATTGGAGAATTGCGCTCATCTCTTCATCGCTAAGTGGGTGGTTGGATTCAGGATCGATGGAATCGAGGACAGCGCCCAATTGATTTTCAATATTTTGTAACTGACGTTTGAGGCTACGCACCTTGTCCAGCGACTCTTCGACGTGTTCATTCGCTTCATCGGGGGGAAAGCCATCTTGATCGACCAGAAACTGAATCGCGGGAATCAAAATGGAGATGATTCCGGTTACTAGCAAGATGTAGATGAGCATCGGGGTTTCTTTGTGCTGGCGTCGGATGCCCTGAATCATTCGCTTCATATATAAACTCGAAAGGGTGAGGATTCGTAACCTGATCATATCCTCTTGGCATCCAGAGGAAAACATGAGATGCCTTCGTATGCAGTTCGTTCAGGAGTTTTGATAGAATTGATCTCTTCTTTAAGTTTGTTGGATTCTTGAAATTCGCGATATAGCACAGAGAAGGGGGTCGCTTGAAACTCTATCGTCGGCGTGATGAGGATCGATTTGCGGAGTTGCTCGTCACGATGCATGTCGTGAGGATCGAAGAAGTCGATCTTTGCCGTCAACTGCAGGCGGATGGGGCAAGTGATCTGGCCAGCCACCTGATCCAAGAGGGGTATCTGTCCGAATATCTCGCGAGAAAAGTTGCGCGACGTTTACTCCATGTCGATCTTTACTGCCCATCTTGTCGCGACCGGTTCTCCTTGAAAGCCGAGGAATTACAAGGGCTTGAGGTGTACACATGCTCTCACTGTAACCATAAGATGCGCAGGGGAGATTATTGGCAGAAATGGTTGCCAGATCTGGTCATCGATCGGCCGCAATACCTGCTCGACAAGAATCTGAGAAAAATGGTACGAAAGATGGATCTCGTGTCTTCCAAAGACCTGGATCGCGGATTGAAGATTCAAGAGTCTCGGCGCCCCAGACGCGACCTTGCTCGAATCCTCGTGGATCAGAATCTTCTCTCGCTCAACAAGATCAAAAAACTTTTGAAGGCGTTGAGGGTGTCCCTGGCTGAACGATATCCCCACCTGGAAAGGATGAAGCGGGATGTGAAGATGGCTCGTTTTCTGGCCCGATCTGAACTGGTGCCGATTAATCGGATCAACGCTTGCTTGGCGGACCAGGTACGCAATGAGAAGAAGTCGGATGAATGGACCGATCTGGAATCCATTCTCGTAGACCGTGGATATTTGATGGAGTATCAGTTGACGGTCGCGTTTCCCGAATCTTTCGTCGAATTCGTTCGTCTAGTCGGAACGGATGGTGAACAAGTCGAAAGTGAGAAGGAGCCTGCTGATGTTCGAGAAACTGTTACTGGAATGGAGGAAGAGGCTCCTGAATCTTCACTTCCCAAGGACCAACCGATTGAAATCGATAATGAAGAACCTTTGGACCCGGCCGAAGATATTTCCGATCTGTTCGACGATTCAGATGATGACAATTTTCTAGACCAGTCCAAAGAAGAGAGCTTTCTGGAAGAATCGGATGATGAATTACTAGTTACGGACGCCGTGGAAGAGGATGAAGTCGCGCCCGCGGCTTTCTCCCAGATGGTTACCGAGATCGATGAAGCTGACGATGAGGATGGTGACGAACCCGATGAATCGATTACGGTAGCGATCGAAGATCAGGAGGAAGACCCTGAGCCTGAAAAGTCGACGACATCGCTTCGGCGCTCTGGGAGAAGAGGGCGTTCGGTGCGGTCGAGAAGAACCTCTTCCTTGAGGCGTGGGAGTGTCGAGTCCCGGCGTCGTCGAGCGGCAGGCTCCGAGGATTCCGAAGATGGGAAGCGGGAGGATCGAGGGGTTCGAGAGAAACGAAGAGGGCGCAGGCGGAGACGTTGAACGAATGGCTCTTCGTCTCAGGATTCGTACATCGTGTCGATCAGCGACCTGTAATTGTCCTGTACCGATTTTCTTCGAATTTTGTGGGTCGGAGTAAGTTCTCCCGCTTCTTGAGTAAATTCGGACTCAAGGAGAGAAAACTTTTTCACTTTCTCGTACCCAGCCAAGTCTTCTTGGGCCGTATCGAGAGTTTTCTGGAACAGGTCGAGCACCTCCGAGTTTTTGAGCAATTCCATCCGGCTCTGGGCGTCAATCCCCATTTCGGTAACCGTTTTTTCAAGAACATCAAAATCGGGAACGATGAGAGCTGAGATGAATTTACGCTTATCTCCAACGCAGACGATCTGAGAGATGAAGGGGAGAGTCTTCAGCCGGTTTTCGAGTAACTGAGGCGCGACATTCTTTCCGCCGGAAGTGACGATGAGATCCTTCTTGCGGTCGGTGATTCGCAGGAATCCATCGCTATCAAATTCCCCAACATCTCCGGTATGGAACCATCCGTCGGGGTCGATGGCCTCCCGAGTGGCTTCTTCCATTCCGAAGTAACCTTTCATGATGTTGGGCCCCTTGGCGAGGATTTCGCCATCCTCGGCGATTCGAATATCGACGCCGGGTACGGGTTTCCCTACAGTACCGAATCGGTAGGCATCGGGGCGATTCATGGTGAGCGCGGGTGAAGTCTCGGTGAGGCCATATCCTTCGAGAATAATCATCCCCGCGGCATGAAAGAATTCAGCAATTTCCTGGGCAAGTGGAGCTCCGCCACTGACGAAGTAGCGAAGTCTTCCTCCGGTTCGTGCCTGGATCTTGGAAAGAACGAGGCGATTGGCCAGCGCGAGACGGAAGGAAAGGAGCCAGGGAAGAGGCTTCCCTTCCTGACTATATCTACCAGCGGTTGCGCCCACCGCGATGGCTTTTGCGAAAAGCCACTGTTTGAAAGCGCTTTGGGACCGGATGGCTTCATGGATTCGATCGTATATCTTTTCATAGAGTCGAGGAACGCTGGCCATGATCGTTGGCCGAACTTCATTCATATTCTGCGGAACCGTCTCGATCGATTCCGCGTATGCAATCTGGGCCCCACAGCCAAGAAGCATGATGTAAAGGCCGCAGGTCCGCTCGAAAACGTGAGCTAGTGGGAGAAAACTCAATGCGATATCGTCCATCTGCATCGGCAGCACTTCTCCCGCGGCCTTCACATTCGATATGAAATTGGCATGAGTCAACATCACGCCTTTTGGTGGGCCCGTGGTACCTGAAGTGTAAATAATGCTGGCCAAATCCTCGGGGCCGACTTGGTCAATGCGTGACTGGTAGATTCCCTTGTCCTTGGATTCTAAGCCTCGTCCGCGAGATCTGAGATCGGCCATGGTGATGTAGTTTTCACCGTGTTCATCCATTTTCAGATCATTTTCCATGCAGATGATCCAAAGGGGTTGCTCGAGTTCTTCTTCGATTGCGAGAATTTTGGACACCTGCTCTGCATCCGAGCAAAAAACCGCTTTACTGCCTGAATTCGACAATATGTACTGAACCTGGGTGGGGCCATTCGTGGAATAGATCGGAACAACGGCCGCGGTCGCGGCGTATGTAGCCAGGTCAGCGACAGTCCATTCCGGCCGATTTTCGGAGAGAATTGCGACACGATCTCTGGGGGTAATCCCAAGATCGATGAGTCCGAGGGCGGTTTCCTTGACCGCCAAGGACAGCTCTTTCCAGAGGATCGGCTGATAGGAGCCCTCACGTTTTTCGTGAAGGGCCGGGCGGTCTGGTGTGAACTCGGATCGGACTTGAAAGAGTTGGATCAGGGTTTGATAGTTATCGAACGTAATCGGTTCGGAGATTGGGGTGTTCTGTGTTGCTTGCATGGGATAAATCCTGGTGGAATGACCGAGAAAGTATGGAGCTTGATTTTTGCCGATTCGGATGGGCGAGATCGATGAATCGCTAAAATTGCAGGGCGAATTGTAGGGCTCGTCGTGCCCCTTTGAAAGCATTGAATTCATAATGATCCCAACGACCCATTCGGGTCGAGGTTGGCGCGTTTCATTTGGAAAGGAAGTGGAGTGCTGGAAATGAAAGTCGATATGGAGACCCTCAATCGTCGCGAGAGGTACACTTTGTTGACCAGTTTGATCGTACCGCGTCCCATTGCGTGGGTTTCCACCTGGTCGAAGAGCGGAGGAGACAATCTCGCCCCCTTTTCCTTTTTCGGGGGGGTGAGCGCATCCCCGCCTGTGCTGGC
>JASMLP010000030.1 GCA_030748635.1 Planctomycetota bacterium | reverse complement strand
GGAGCGCAAAATTCCCGAGCAGGTAGCTCCCAAGGATTCCCCCGAGGAGGCACGACGGACCGCTCGCCAGGAGCCGCGCAACAAATAAGCTCGGCCCGCGTGGGCCGGGGGGCGACGGGGGGGGGGCGATCTCCACGAGGTGGCAGGCCTGGAGTTTTTTCGTGAGCGCCTGGGAAGCGGGGATTTGGTCGGAAGGGATGCGCCACTGTTCTTGCAGCGTGATTTCGAGATCTCGCTTCGAAGAGGAAAAGGATCGAACTTCTCGAACGTCCAGAAGACGTCCCGCGAGCGAATCGATCCGGGCTTTCCAGTTCACGTTTTCCGGGCTCTTTTCGGGAGAGGGGCCAGGAATGTTCAGAGGAGATGGATCGAGCAGGCGGCGACGGTCCTTTTCGATACCAAGACTCATTCCGGTCTCACCCAGCACGGGAGGGGATTGACGGTAGGAGTACTCGTGGGTTCCCCAGCGGTCCTGCTCCCGATGCTTCCAACGTTCTTCGTTGCTGGGTGGAAGAACGATACGCAAGCTGAGGACGAGATCGATTAACAAGCTCTGTGTCGATTCGGGGGTTTCTGGAGGAAGGTAGATTCGGAGAAGTTCTCCACGAGGGTTTTTGGTGAACCAGAGGAGGGCTTTCTGGGTGTTGAAGTGGGGGGGAGAGGGGGAAAGCTTCAGAATCTGAATCTGCTGGGTGCAGGTTTGTAGATCGGTTTGCTGGGTGGTCAGGAGAAATTCTCCGACTCTTTGGGGCTCGTGGTTTGAGCCCTCGGTTTTTGAGAATTGCATCCGAAAAACGTAGCGACAGACCTCTCGTTTGGTGAAGGCGTATCGGTGCGAGGAACTTTTGTCCAAATGGACCTTGTTGTCGCCGACGGCGACCGGCAGTGGTGGGGGGGAGGGGGAAGTTTCGATGGGGGAAGGACTTTTGGGCGGTGCCTCCTCCGGGGTGGCTTCTTCCGAAATATAGCGCATCCCCAAGCTCCCAGCGATGATCAGTGTGACCAGGACGAGCAGAACGTCGGGCATACCCAAAGGCCGAATCAGCGGTCCCCCCGAACGACCGGACAGAAGGGTTGGGATACCGATCTTGGAGTCTTCGTAGAGGTGAGATTGAAGTTCTCGGCGAATCTTCTCGTCGAGCAGCTCTTTCTTGGCCCGATCTCGGATCGCTTCGATGTCTTCGGGAATTAGATTGGAAATTTCCGCGACCGCTTCGGCGAGGTCGGTGGAGCGTTTCTCTTCTTTCCACTTGCGTAGCAGAGCGATGGCTCGATCGATATCGGAGCGTTCGATCTTGCCTAGTCGGGCGGCTTGATCGGCCTGCAACAGATCGAGAGGTTCTAAATCCTCCCAGGATTCACTCATACCAGGAATTGTAGTGTCTGACCCAAATCGTGTGAATGCAGATTTCGATTTGCTCCCGGGAGGTCAGGCCGACGCGTGTAGCTGGTCGATCTGTTCTCGAAAGAATCGAGCGCGATGCACGTAGTTGTCGAATTCGTCGAAACTGGCGCAAGCTGGCGAAAGGACGATTCGGTCGCCAGGGTGACTCGCTGCCCAGGCGGCGGGAACCGCTTCGGCGAGGGTGGGGTGTTGGTCGATCGAGGCGTCGGGTCGGGCTTTTCGAATGGCGGCGGCAATTCGGGGTGCGGTGGCTCCGTAAACCACACTGCGACATTCGTGGAGAGCTACTTGACGACCGAGTTCGGCAAAGTCGGAGTGTTTTTCGGATCCCCCCAGGAGTAAGACGACTTCTCCGGTCGGAAACGCTCGGAGCGCGGCGACCGCTGTTTCGGGGGTGGTGGAGCAGGAGTCGTCATAAATTCGGCGGCCACGGAATTCCCCAAGGTCCTCCAGGCGGTGTGGCAACCCCCGAAAGGTCGCGATCACTTCTCGAATCGCTTCCGGAGTCGCCCCGGACAGGTAGGCCGCGAGGCTGGCGGGAAGGACGTTTTCCAGTTGGTGCGGTCCGAGCAGGGCGATGTCCTTGGTGGGGCCCAGATCGATCCGGTTTTTCAGAACGATTTCGATCCGTCCATCCCGGATACCGATCCCCCGGGGAGCCGGATGACAGGTGTTCACTTCCAGAAGTTGTCCTTTTCCCAGTTGAGCGTAGTGTTGAGCGCTCGGGTAGCTCAGGTTGAGGATCTTGATGTCGTTGGCGGTCTGATACCGAACCAGTGAAGCCTTGGCGTCTCGGTATTCTTCGATGTCGGCGTGGTAATCGAGATGTTCGGAAGTGACTCCGAGGATGACCGCGATTTGCGGGCTGCGATGAAGGTCCTGGAGTTGGAAGCTGGAAAGTTCTAGAATCAGGCGAGACTCGGGATCGAGATCCCCCAGGAACTCCAGCGGTGGAGTGCCGATATTGCCACCCAGATACGCGTTTTTCCTGGAAGTGAGCAGCATCCGATGAATCAAGCTCGAGGTGGTGCCTTTTCCCTTGGTACCCGTGACTCCTAGAATCGGGCACGGGGAGTGGTCGAACACGATTCGTATCAGGCTCGAAATTTCGGTACGGGTCGATTCGAGGGCCTGGAGGGCGGGGTGGAGACAGGAAAATCCGGGGCTGCGGAGTACGAGATCGTGTTCCTGTAGATTTTCGAACAGGGTTGGACCCAGTTGCGCCGTAACTCCTTCTGGAATCGAGAGGTTTTCATTCCGGTCCCGGACGGTAATCCGGGAGGGCTGCCATTTGCGGAGGAAACTCAGGAGACTGCGTCCTTCGACACCTAACCCCAGGATGGCGATATCGCGCTGTTTCCACGGATTTTTCGAGGGTAACATGATTACCGAAAGCATACCCTGCTTGATGGATCGAGAGAGGTCGTCTACCCTCGAAGATTACTCATGACCAAGATTACTCGCATTGTGACCCACCGGTTTCCCGATCTGGATGCCTTGCTTTGCTGCTGGCTACTCCGGCGGTTTGGTGAATCTCGTTATCCGGGTATAGCCGAGGTCCCCATCGATTTCTGGAATGCCGGCGATCTTCCGGAGGGGAAGACTCCTGAAGATCTGGAGCGGGAAGGGACTCTTCTGGTCGATACCGGGGGAGGACGCCTGGACACGCATGTCCTCGAAGGAGACGCTAGCGGAGGGCCGGCGGGAGAGGATCTCAGCGCGGCGATGTTGGTGGCTCGAGATTTGGGGGTGGATCGAGACCCGAAGCTTGGCCAACTGCTCGCCTTCAGCGTGCGTCAAGATGCTCGGGGACAGAGCTTTCGTAGTCGGGACCCGATTGTTCACGCCATCGGTTTGCCCGGTCTCGTGCGCGGTTGGGCGCAGATCAACGAGAAAGAGGACCGGAAGTCTCTCGATCTCTTTTGCGCTCTCATGGACTCCCTGCATCCGGTTGGGGCGGACCCTATCTCTTCGATCCTCGCCTCCCTGCAGACCGTGGGCGACATTTCTGCGGGAGGTGTGAAGTTACAATCAAGGACGGTGGTGGATCGAGCGGTCGCGCACTGGTTGGCCAATCGATTTCCTCCCAGAGTTCCTCCTTCCCAGGAATCGGGGGAAACGGCCTCTCGGGCTCTGGCTCGGTCGGGGCGAGTTTTGGATGAACCGGCAATGGAGAAAATCTTGAAACTTGCGGAACCGGAATTTTTGCGCGAAAAGTTTCGGGCAGGGGAGAATCTTTCCCGGGAATTACGTTTGACGCTCTTCGGGATTTTGCACGGCGCGAGGCAGCAGGAATCGTCGGATCCTCTGCGAGTAGAGACTGTCGGAAGTTCACTGATCGATTCCGTTTATGTGCGTGAGCAGGATTGGTTCCAGGCCCAGGAGGATTATCAGGATCCCAAGAAGAAAAAGTGCCTGAAGCTGCAGTGGGGAAGTGGGCCGGTGACCCTGGTCCTGGTGTCATCCACGAGTCGAGCGATCGGGCGCATGGCACGTCGGATCGATCGGCCCGACATGGTTTTATGGTTGAATCCCGACACGGGCCACGTCTCCGTGACCCTGTCTCAGTTTACCGGAAGGCTTCGTAGTTTCAGTCTGGCTCCGCTCGCGGCTCGGTTTCGGGTCGCCGAATGCATGCGCCGGGGTGAGGCGGTACCCGATATCGAGCGGATCATGGATTTCGGGGTGGAGTGTGGATGGTTTCTGCACCAATCGACGCGCATTTTGTCGAGAGGTTCCCCGAAAGCGCCGGATCGGGAACCTACGATTCTCACGATTTCCGAGATGGAAAACCTGATTACAACCCTTTTTGAGCCCGATCGAAAGATCGACGTTTCTCTCGGATGTCCTGACCAGGAATGCACTTGTGAAGAGTGCGCATTCTTCCCGTTGCGACTGGCCTGCTGCTTTCGTCATCGGGAACGACTTCGGGGAACTGAGGGCATGACCTTGACATCTCGCGAGGGGAGTCCCTAGAATCTGCCCGCTTGACCGGAAGCGGTGCGGGATTTTTCACATGGAGAAGCCCCGTTACGGATCCAAATATAGCGTTTACTCAGGGAAACCCAAATAGATGGACATGAAGAGGATAGCCTCCGAGATCGATCCCATTCTCGAAACCTGTCGAGGGAAGCGGGTCATTTGTTTCGTTCAGGATCGGTGTGACCTGGATGCTCAGGCATCGGTGGCTATATTCGATCACATCCTCCGGGAGAAGTATGAATCCAAGGCCACTTGCTTTTATTCCAAGCAGCCGACTTTCCTGATGAATCGTCGGGTCGAGTCGGAGTTGCTGGCAGGCTTGTTTCAGCGAACCGAGGAGTCCGAAAATCTGGATGAACGGATCGAATCCAGTCCGATCATCACCGTTTTCGATGCGATCAATTTCGGCATGATCAGCAGTTTCAGTCGCGTGCTAAACAATGATGAATTCCAAGAGGGCACCAAGCCGATTTTGCTCTTCGATCATCACCTGGATTCCAATGAGGCGGAAGAGATCGCCGACGAGAGTCCCTCGGCCTACGGAGATAAAGTCAAGAGCATCGTGCTCAAGGCGGGCGCCAACACTTCGATCATGCTCAGTTTGATGGGTGAGCTAGGGGTCGAGTTCGATCCGAGCAATGAAAAGCACAAGCAGATCGCGATGGCGGCTCATATCGGGATCAAGATAGATACCGAACAGTTCAAGAAAGAGTATCTGACCAAGATCGATGAGCAGGCTTGCGCTACGATCAACAAGCTTCTGGATGATGAGGCCCTGGATCTTATCGGCCAACTGGAAAAGATCCGGATCCCAGTGGACTGGATTACTCACAAGGGACGCGCGCTCTCCCACTGTCGTCGGTTCGATAGTAGCGTCGCCGCTTATGGTGTGGGCGTGATCGATGATGCGGGAATCATTCCTTACGTGGCGGATGCCCTCAAGGAAACCGGTTTTTTTACCTCAGTCGTTGTTTTCGGAATCACGCATGAACTGATCGATGGCAAGCTTCACTACGTGAACTTGACCGCGAGCGGTCGAACGGTTGATAACAAACAGATCGATCTCCTGGGAGTTTTCAAGAACGTCTTTTACATTCGAGGAAAAGGCGGCCAGAAAATTTCCAAGGGGGGGGGACGTTCGAGCGGTATTTTTGGGGCGAGTGCCATGACCGGCGCAGAGATCCCGCTTTCACATCTTCTGGAGTCGAGCGTTGTGGACATTCGGTCCTACGCGTGGCCCATGGAAGCCAAGAAAATTCGGCGTCGTCTCATGAGCCAGATCAAGAGCCTCGAAAAAGAGTTGGTCGTACTCGCTGAGTTCGACTGCGAAAACGGGTAGTCCGTTCTGGGCGCAGGAAGGGAAGGAACTTGACGTACCAGCTCCTCTCTGTGGTTGGAACTCGACCCAATTTCGTCAAATTAGCGCCGCTAGATCGCGTATTCGAAGCTTCAGGTAAGATCGATCATCGAATCGTTCATACCGGTCAGCACTACGCGCCGGCACTTTCGGGAGACTTTCTGAAATCTCTGGGTTTGAAGAAGTCGTTGCGCAATCTGGAGGTCGGATCGGGACCTCATGGCGCGCAGACTGGTTGGATCATGGAGGCGCTGGAGGAGGAATGTTCTCGGGAGCGCCCGGATCTGATGCTTGTAGTGGGGGATGTCAACAGTACGTTGGCAGGAGCCTTGGTGGCCGCGAAACTTCATATTCCGGTAGCTCATGTCGAGTCGGGGTTGCGCTCCAAAGACCGGAAGATGCCCGAAGAAATCAATCGGTTGGTGACCGATCGTCTATCGGACATCTTGTTTGTGAGTGAACCTTCCGGAGTCGAGCATTTGCGAGCTGAAGGGGTTGATCCCGAGGCGATTCACCTGGTGGGCAACGTCATGATCGATTCCCTGCTGCACTGTCTTCCGGCTGCCCGTGAACGAGACGTTATGAGTCGTTTGGGAGTGTCTCGAGGGGCATACGGGGTGGTGACGCTTCACCGTCCATCCAATGTGGATGAACCGGAGAGGCTGGTTCGGCTGACTCGGTCGCTGGAATCTCTGGGGCACTCTTTGCCTCTCCTCTATCCTGTTCACCCTCGAACTCGTGTTCGACTAGAAGAATGTGGGATCGAAGTCGATTCCAAATCGGGACTTCGTCTCATCGACCCTCTCGATTATCTCGACTTTCTCTCTCTTCTGGAGGGCGCGAAGCTGGTCCTGACCGATTCGGGAGGAATTCAGGAAGAAACCACGTTTCTCGGTATCCCCTGTTTGACCTTGCGTCCCAATACCGAACGCCCGATCACCCTCGAAGTCGGAACCAATCGGTTGGTGCGAATTGAGGAACTCGAATCCTGTTTTCAGAGGGTTCTGGCGGATGAATGGAACAAGGGAAGTGTTCCGGAACTCTGGGATGGAAAGACGGCGGAAAGAATTTTGGTTCAACTAGAAATCTTTCTCGGCTCGAGATGTTAGCGATCATTTTTCGGAGACCTCTTCTACCCGATGAAACCGGCTGATTTTCGAAGTGATACAGTCACCCGACCGAGTCCCGCGATGCGGCAAGCGATGGCCGAAGCGGAGGTTGGCGATGATGTCCTGGGGGATGATCCCACCGTGAAGCGGTTGGAGGCGATTGCGGCGGAGCGGTTTGGTTTCGATGCGGGGTTGTTCGTGCCTTCGGGCACCATGGGGAATCAGATCGCAGTGGCTGTGCATGCTCGCCCGGGCGATGAAGTGATTCTGGAGGCGGATTCTCATGTGTTTCACTTCGAGGGCGGAGCGGCCGCCGCGATCTCGGGGGTACAGGCTCGCCCCCTTGCCGGCGTCGAATGCGTTCTGGATCCGGATACGATAGCTCACGCGATTCGGGGTGAAGATGATCATGTTCCCAGAACTTCGATGGTGGTGATCGAAAATACGCACAACATGGGAGGGGGCCGGATCGTTCCCCTAGATGCGATTCGTTCCGTCTCCGAGGTTTGCAGAAGAGCGAATGTTCGTCTTCATCTCGACGGGGCTCGGATTTTCAACGCGGTCGTGGCGACGGGGCAGGATCCGGAGTCGTGGGGAGATCCGTTCGATTCGGTCACGTTTTGTCTATCCAAGGGGCTGGGCGCGCCGATCGGTTCGATCCTTCTGGGTTCAAGCGATTTTATTCGACAATCTCGTCGGGTGAGAAAACGGCTTGGGGGAGGGATGCGGCAAGTGGGGGTGCTGGCCGCCGCGGGACTGGTCGCGCTGGAAGAAGGTCCTAGAGGGTTGGTTCAGGATCACGCCAACGCCTCGCATCTCGCGGCAGAACTGGCCGAGATGAAGAGAGTTTCCCGGGTCGCTCCGACGCAGACGAATATCGTCCGGGTCGACCTGGAAGGTGAGTCGGGTTGCGCGGCCGAGGTGGTCAAGACGTGCGAGGAGGCGGGAGTATGGATCCTCGCGATTGGTGAACGTTCGTTGCGGTTGGTGACGCATCGCGATGTGGATGCGGCCGATGTGGAAAGAGCTCTTGAAGTCCTGGGACGGGCTCTGGACGAAGGAAAATCCAGATGAAAGTCTCTACCCGGCGGATTCCGGTTGAGTCGACAGAAGAGTTCAATGTTCACGATCTGACTTCCGAAGTCGAACGGTTGCGGGGGGAGGTCGGGCTGAAAGAAGGGATCGTGACGCTGTTTTGTCCCGGTTCGACGGGAGGATTTACTACGGTGGAATTCGAGCCGGGGCTGGTGGAAGATCTGGAAGATCTTTTCGAGCGGATCGCTCCTCGGGATCGGGACTATGCACACAATCAACGATGGGGAGATGGAAACGGTCATTCGCACTGTCGAGCCTCGTTGATCGGGCCTTCCTTGACGGTTCCAGTGGAGAAGGGGGTTCTGCAACTGGGAACCTGGCAACAGATTGTTTTTCTGGATTTTGATCGTCCGGCCCGAACTCGAAGTCTGGTCTGTCAGTTTTTGGGGCTTACGTAGGCGATCTCCTCGGTTTGACCGTGATTGCGCAGAACTCTATACTCCTTCCATGTTGAATTTTGGGCAGCTGATTGTGCGGAAAGCGGAGCCAACGAAGTCGACCCCATGGGTGGAGGACCTTTCTTGAGCAATGCTCGCATTCTGGTCGTGGATGATGAGGCGCCGATTCGGCGTATCTTGCAGGTCCAATTGACCCAGGCACAATACAATGTGGTGACCGCCGCCGGGGTGGAGGAGGCTCTCGGTTATCTGGAAAACGACGATTTCGACCTGATCATTTCGGATGTGAATATGCCCGGAATCGACGGTTTCGAATTTCGCAAGCGATTGCTGGCCGATCAGGGGGTCGCTCGAGTTCCGTTTGTCCTCCTGACCGCTCGGAAGGAGGTTGAGGACAAGGCGATCGGTTTCGACCTCGATGTGAGCGCGTATCTGACCAAGCCCTTTCAGCGCAATGAATTGCTGTCTCAGGTCGCCTCGCTTCTACGAGTCGATCAGCGGCGGAGTGAATTCACCAGTGATGAACGACTCGGCGCGATCCAGAAGATGGTGGTGACGATCAACCATGAAATAAATAATCCGCTCACCGCGGTACTCGGGCAGGCCGAGTTGTTGTTGATGATGTCGGATTTTTCGGATACGGCTAGGGTACGGATGATGGTGACCGAGCTGCGAAATGCGGGCCTCAAGATCAGGGAAATTGTTCGAAAGTTAGGAGAAGTTCGAACGATCTCGACGAAGCCGTATCTGAAGAGCAGTGAGTTCCAGATGGTCGACCTGAAAGCCTCTACCGAGGATCCAGATTCTCAGTCCTCGGAGAGTGAGGCTTCATGAAGGCGCAGGAGTTTCTCGCTTCTGCCGGTTCACATCAGGTCGCGGGGGTCTATCTTCTTGTGGGGGATGAAGAGTACTTCCAGTCTGAGATCTATCGGATAATCCGGGAAAAAATGGCTTCCAAGGACCCGGCAGTTGAGGTCAGGCGATACGGAATCGAGGACGAGATGGATTCGGCCCGGATGGCGTCTGTTGTGTCCGATTTGCAGACACCCTCGCTTTTTTCCAAAACGACGCTGGTTCGTATCGATCGAGCGGAACGTGTTCTCAGTTCTCCTGCCGAAGCGTTTCTCTCCTATGTTTCCAGTCCGCCGATTCCTGGGAGGGTTCTGGTCCTGGTGTGTCGATCCGCTGATCGGCGAACCCGAGGGGTGAAGTCGATCGCTAAGCATGGGCACTGGGTCGAGTGCGCAAAACTTTTCGACGCGCCGCCCCCCTGGAAGCGAGGGCGACAGCAGGAGGAGGACCACCCCCTGGCTAGATGGATTTCGGTTGCGTTTCGAAATCGAGGAAAACGGGTTGGTTTGCCACTCGCACACTTACTTTCTCGACGGGTTGGAAACGACCTTTTTAGCCTTTCTCATGAGATCGAAAAGCTTGTGCTTTATTCGGGAGAAGGAGCGGTGACCGAGGAGGCGGTCGAAGTGTTGGTCGGTGATCGACGTCAGAATCGTCTCTATGAATTGACCGATTCGGTTCTGGGTGGACGGGTCGCGGAAGCCCTGTCGAGATTGCACCGACTTTTCGAAACCGGAATGGTGGATGATAAAGGAAAGCTCGTGATTCGGGATGAGAGCATCGCGTTCATGGTTTCAGGCGCGCTCAATTCCTCTTTTCGGAAAATCCGAAAAGCGCACTTCCATCTGCGCGGGGTCTCCTCGGGCCGGCAGGCACAAGAACGATTGGTGGCGGCGATGCGGTTACGCCCTTTTGTGGCCGGGCGATTGGCGGAACAGGCGAGTCGATCCGGTGGGGTAAATGCTGGACTTGTTTTACGACGATTGATTCAGCTCGATCGAGATCTCAAGGGGGGGCTTTGGCCGCGTCGGTTGGCCGTTTTCGGCGCGGTGGCTGAACTCGGAGGACTGTTCGGGCGATCGGGACGGGCTTCGGGGCGTCGTCCTTGATCCAGACGACTAGACGCTGGGAGGTTGACTCGAGCCCCGGGACATTGATGATGGACCCCTCTCGCGCCTCATTTTTATCTAAACTTCATAAAGGATATTGATCATGACTCGCAAATATTCTAGTACGGCTCCTCCCTCGGAAGTGATGGACCAGGAAGATCCGGAATATCGTCGGCAGTGGGTGGAACCGGGGAATTCGAAGAAGTGGTTTGCACATCAGAGGGTGGCTCTCTTTGTCGATGTTCAGAACCTGTACTATTCGGCCAGGAATCTCTTCGATTCAAAGATCAGTTACCTCCGACTGCTTGAAGGAGTCGTTCAGTGTCGCCAGCTCGTACGTGCGATCGCTTATGTGGTGGAAAAGCCAGGGGTCGAGCAGGAGGGTTTTTATGAAGTTTTGCGTCATGCCGGATATGAGATCCGGGCGAAGGTTTTGCAGGAGCGTTCCGATGGCACCCTGAAAGGCAACTGGGACATGGGGATCGCGATCGACGCTCTTACGTTGGCTCCCTCTGTGGATTGCATCTCCCTGGTCAGTGGTGACGGTGGATTTTTGCCGCTGGTGGAAACCCTTCGATTTCAGGGGAAACGGGTTGAGGTGGTGAGTTTCGATGAGTCGGTTTCGGATCGTTTGGTCCGGTCGGCTCATGAATTCATCGAACTGGATGAATCGTATCTGATCGACTGATGGGTGCGGTTCTTCTACATCGCCTGGAACTTGATAACTTCATGCTCCACCGCCAGACCAGGGTTGAGTTTGGCGAGTTTCCGGTTTTGCTTTTGACCGGGGCCAATGGAAGCGGGAAGACACAGATTCTGGACGCATTGATCCTGGCCATGGGACATCACCCGGGGCGGGTCAAGAAGGGGAGTCTTGGGCGGTGTGTTGGGCCCTTTGGGGACGAGTCCATTATTCGGTTGACGATTCACAATCCAACCGTGGGTAAACGCCGTGGTCTTCGTTTAGAGGATCCGAACCTCGCCCGGTTGGTGAAGGGAGAGTGGCTGGTTGTCGAGGTCCGGATCGATTCCGGCCAGGGGTTGGCGTACTCGATCGAGGACGAGTGGAAGAGAAAACGAGTGCGCCGGCAAGATGTTCGATCCATCTTCGACGCGGCTGGAGTTCGGGCAGATAATCGTCTGGCATTTACCGAGGAGGGAACGGTGAATGTATTTGCCGATCAGACCGGGCGTTCCAAACTCGATCTCCTTCTCGAAACCACCGGACTTTCCCACTACCGAGATAATCTGATCGAATCGATGGCGACGATTGATAAGGCTCTTTCTGAGGTAGAGCCGATGCGACAGAAGCTTGTCCTGGAGCAGGAATATCTGAAAACCCTCGAAAAGTCGATGGATCTGGCTCGCCGAAGGAAAGAGATCGAGCAACGGCTGGAAGATATCGTGGTCGAAGAGTCCTGGTCGAGTGTTTTGCGTTACGAGCAGGAGGCGGCTGCGCTGAGGAGACGGATCGATCGGCGAGGTGACGCGAAGTGTAGTGTCGAGGAAAATCTTTCCGGGGTCGATCGGACCTTGCGAGACCTGGCTCAGGAACGCGCCGAAGTCGTGGAACGGATGGAGTCGAGAAAAGAGGCGCAAGACAAAGCTCGATTTCTCCAGAGTCGGGTGGTGGGTCAGATCGAGTCATGTCGAAAGCAAGAGAGTGGATTGGATCGTCGAGAAGTCGCTCTGGCGAGTCAACTGGAAGACACTCGTTCGCAGTGTTCTGATCTTGTGGATCATTCGAAAGATCATTCTCTCGCGCGAGACCTGGGGTTTTTGGAACCCGACCATCGTGAGGTTGTGTGCGCCTTTCGGGCCGCGGGTGAATTGCATGAGGAGTTAAAATCTCTCAAGGGAGTGATCGGGCCCCTCATCAATCATCTCGATTCCAGCATGGCTTCGAGAGTCCATTCTGATGTGTGGAAACGTTTACAGTCCTACTGGTTCAGTTTTGTCGTGCGTCAACGACGGACATTCGACGCCGCAATGCGACGCTTTGAGCAGTGGGCAGATCGGGAGGGGAAGTGGCCCCCGGTGTGGTTGGTTTGGGATCGAGAGGAAGAAGAGTTCGAGGTTTCGGCTGAACTTCAGGGGCTCGGCTTGGATCTGTCGTTTCAACGGTTTTTGACCCGGGCGGGAGTTGGGGAGATCGGAGAAACCTCCAGGCCGGGCAAGGAGTTGCTGGATGAGGCTTACGAACGGGGCCGATCCGTATCGTGTGACGGCGTGGTCGGTACTCCCTGGGGGGGGATGGCTGGCACGGGAACTCTCTGGCCAGAGTGTTTGGATGTGGATCTGAAGACCGGAACTCGATTTTCGAACCTGGTACTGTCCACTTCGCCCGCCTCTTTGGCCAAGCTGGAAACCGCGACTCTTCTGGAGAGTCAGTTGAATGAGCTTCGCGAGGAACGAGAGGAAATCGACAAGCAAAGGAAAGATCTCGAGTCCGAGGCGGACTCTGCGGGGGTCCAGGTCGGTGAATTCGAACAGAATTTGACTGCGGATGAGAACGAACGAAACCGGATCGACGACGAGATCCTCGTCAACGAAAGGTTGCGGGCGGAACGCAGAGCCGAGCGGGAAAGAATCCTCAAGGTTATGGACCGTTTCGAGCTGGAATACTCCGAGTTGGATCGGGCGAGACGTCGAGAGGCCCGGGAAGCTTCACGAGTTGGAGAACGCCCGGGTGAGGTGAGGGAGGCGGAAGCGCTTCGTGAAGAACGTGTCGGTCTGGAAGCGCGTCTGGAGGAGATCAAGATCACCCGGGTGTCGATGGAGCGATATGAAGATCAGAAGGAGAAAGTCGGTCGGATGGAAAAAGAGTTGGCGGGAGGGACCGAACATCTCGAAAACCTTCGAGGCGACATGAAGCGTCGCTTGGCCGCCTGGAATGAAGAAGTGACGACTCGTCTGGAAACCATTCAGGCGGGGATGCAGCGGTTGTTGGGCGGAGCCTTTCAGGGGATTCGGTTACGAGTAGAGCATGTCGCGGACCCGGTCCGAGGTGGCCTGCATCTTGAAGTCCGCAGGAAAGGGAAGGTTTGGAGGGATCTGGCTCACCTTTCTGGTGGGGAAAAGGTTCTGGTGGTCGAAGCTCTCATCTTGGCCATGCACCTTTTGACCGATAGCCCAGTTCACGCGATCGATGAATTCACTCAGAGGCTGGATTTGAAGTTCAAGGCGTACGCTCTGGAAATGGTTGTTCGTACGGCTCAGGAAGCTTCCTCTTCGATGACCGGACTTTATGCGCCCCAGTTCCTCTTACTTTGCCCTGATACGCTTGGAGTGGAGTGGGATGAGGAGCTTTCCGAAACGTTTGGCAGGATTGTGGTGGCTAGTACGCGTACGGATGGAGACCAGGAGTCGTCGGCCCAGAGCGTTGTGGGGGCCACAGGTGCCTGATTCGAAAGCGATCGACGATATCAGCGAAGATCTTTACGAGGTGATTCTTCGTTACAAGGAGGCTCTTTCGGCTGGAGAGTTTTTCGATGTTGGGGAGCGAGAATCTGATCGACGATATCTCGCATCTCTGGAGGAGCAGTTGGAAACCCTCAAGCAGAAAGTTCTCGACTCCAAGGCCTATCTCCAGTTGGGTCGAATGCAATCCGAGGTGAATCGAATATTTTTGGCGGCAGGAACCACCCCCTCGGTACGTTTGCGAATGCTGGCTCGGGTTGTCAATCGACTCTCCACGCCGGTCGTCTTTTGCTGCGGGCAGGGGCGGATCTCCTGGGGCCGTTTGGCGGTCTGGTCGGAGGAGGCGTCAGAAGTTTCTCAGACGATTCTGGAGGGCGAAGTGTCACCGCTGGATTGGGAGTCACGACGGGTTCGGTATCGAGAGCCGAGTTCTGAGGAGACGCGTGAACTTCGGGAAAAAACGGTCACTCTTTATTCACGCTCGAAATCCGTGGAAGAGCTTCGTCAGCGGCTCGATGCGCAATCGGCTGAAGTGTTGAGTCAGCTCCTTTCGGGTGGGGAAGCGGCGTCACCCCCTTCGGGTTTCTTCGGGGTGGAGGATGATGGGATCCAGGAGCCTTGTTCGTTTGTGCTACATTCTCCGACTTCGCCGATCGGAAAGGAGGGGTTATGACCGAAGAATCAGAAGTCCTGTCAGATGGTGACTGCGGGGAAGATCCTCCAACGGAGGAATCCGGGGCTCAAGACCCTCTGGCTGAACTTTTTATCGCGTTGACGGCTCGTAGTCGGGGCGAAGGGGGCAAATTGTCCATCGGGGTGGAGAGACAGCGTCTTCTGGACGCTTTGCACGCGACTCCCGATGAACTGACTCATCTTCTGGGAAATTTGCGGGAGAAGATCGGTCCTCTCGGCTTGGAGGTCATCGAATATTACAGCGATCGCGAACTCTGGTTGGCGCTACGCAGTGTTCACGCCTGTCCCAACGAACTCGGGGCGGATGCTCAGGCGATTCTGGGCGTTTTGATGGGAATGATCGAAGGGGAAGAATCTCCTGAAACGATTCGGATTCCGGTTGCAGACCTTCGGGATCGGTTGGTGCGAGGTCGCTATCTGTCCGAGTATCAACTCGACTCGAATCTGAAAGTACTCGAATCGTTGGGTTTTGTGCGGCGGTCTCGGAGTGGGGTCGGTTATGGGCCCCGAACTCTTATCGAGTATTCCCAGGAAAGGCGTGAGAACATTCGGGATCAAGCGCGGGAGCTGGTATTTTGACTCGATCGGTTCACCTGGATGAGGTCTCTATCCGGTGCATGGGGTGTGCGGAGTCGGTGGGGCTGGAGGAAGCGGTTCGTAGGGAGTGGAAGGTTTGCGATAACTGTCATTTCTTTATTTGCGGACTTTGTTTCGCCGATCTGGGAGACTCGCCGTCTTGTCTTTCCTATCTCTGCCAGCGATCGGGAAAACCTCTTTTGGCTGGATCGATCCCGGTAGAGAAAGTTCTTTTTTTCGCCGGACATCAGGTACAGCAGACCGAACGCAAGGGATTGCTGTATCGGCTTTTTTACGAAGAGCGTGAAGACCTGGATCTTCCTTTTACTCTGGTAGAGATGGCGGAGGAGGATGAAGATGATATTCGAGGTCCACTCACACTTCAGGAAGAGGTGTGGCAGAATCACCGGCTGGTCGTGACCCGTCGTCGTCGAGGGAAATTTGTTTCCTGGGAGAAGATCCTCTGAACTCCTCGGTTCTTCCTGTGTACATGCTCGAGCGTGTGGCGCGGTCGGTCGATCGGCATTGCCGAGAGGCTGTTCCTGACGAGGCTCTTGGTAAGCTCTACGGTTACCGGGAGGTTTGTGATGGAATCCGCTATGTGCGGGTGGTGGACTGGGCGACGGGAGAAGTGGATGCGGGACCTACCCACGCCCGTTTTACCGATCGAGGTGTGAGACAGTGCGCGCTGTTTCTGGATGAGCGTTACGGCGATTCCTCGAGTCGGCCGGTTGAGGTCGGGATCTACCACTCTCACCCTTTTGGGGTGGAGCCTCACTTCTCTTCGGTCGATCGGGCCACATTCGGTTCGTTTCCGTATGACACCGAGGGGAATGTCTATGTGCTGGTGGATCCGGTGGGAGAATGGTTCAAAGTCTACGTTTTCAATCGAGGAGGACTTGAAGCCGTCGAATGGGGATTGGTGAGGCCTGAGGAGATCGAGGGATGACCGAAGAGAAAGAAGATCGACACGACCGAACCCGCCTGTTTTTTGGGGAGCGTCGTTTCATGGATCTGGCCGAATCGCGCGTCCTTGTGGTGGGGGCCGGAGCCGTGGGCAGTGAGGTGATTTGTCGATTGGCTCGAGTCGGTGTGGGTGAACTCGTGCTGGTCGATCCGGACCGGGTCGAAGCGAGTAATTTGAATCGAGGCTCCTTTTTTGACCGTCATGCGCTCGAAACGGCTGAGTACAAGGTCGATTGCGTCGCGCGAGGGGTCGCGCAGATCGCTCCGGAATCCGAAGTAGAGATTCATGCCGCCCCGATCGAGGAAGCTCCGGAAAGGGTCTGGTCGGTGGATGGGATCGTTTTGGCCGTAGATGACAATCGGGCCCGTCAGTATGTCAATACCCGGTTACTCGGTGAGGAAAATCTGAATATTCCGGTCATCAATGCAGCTATCGGCAGAACGTTTTGCGAGGTTCAGCTTCTCATCCCGGGGAAAACAGCTTGCCTCCTCTGTCTCTGGGGAGAGCGTTATCACGATTCTTTGATGAAGGAGCGTGTCCGAGAAGCTTGTAACCCTTTTTTCGAACGGGCTCGAGAATCTTTTCCTGCTCTGGGGGTGGTTGGATCGATGGCTGCTGATCTCGCGGCGACCGAGGCGATCAAATGGCTATCGGGTTCCTCGTCTCGAGAACGTGAAGGGAAGTGGCCTGAAGGGTTTGAACCGGCAATCGGCGAGTCGATCCGATTCGATCTGGGAACTTATGTCTGTCGGCGCGGCCCGATCCTTCGTAATCCTCGCTGTGTGGAGATTTTCTGTCGGAGTTCCAGAGATTGATCTGGAGATCTTCTACGCGAACGTAGAGTGTCGGTTGATCGGCTCTGAAACCGCTCGTATACTTGATCTTGGATAGCAATCAGTTCGCGAGTTCTCGCAAGGAGATTCGAAGCGATGTCCAAATCATGGCGCGAAATTCAGGTCGATGTTGAAGCCCGAGGAAAAGAGTTCCGGCTCGGACTGGATCGTGAAGCGACCGGTTCTGATGTCCTGGCGGTGGTTGAAGGCCGCTGTAAGGAAGAAGGGGTTGATATCGAGAAATGGGCCCGCCATCAGGTGGGGCGTGATTTTCAGTATGTCCTCTTGCGTAAGGCTGAAGGGAACGCCGTGATCAGCCCGGGAACTCCTCTGGTCGAGATTACTCCCGCGGTTCGTGAAGGGGAGCGTTTTCAGCTAGCGACCCAACCGGTGGTGGGCGCCTTGCCGGCATCGATTTTTAATCGAAGAGTCGAATGTTTGGTGGACGACTTCTATCGGGCAGGACTTCCGGGCCTGGGACGCTCTGAAGGGATTGAATGCGCTTCGGCGCAAAAAAAAAGGACTACTGGGATCATCCCATTGCCTCGTTGAAGATATTGCGGCGCCATCCAGATGGAGCGTACCGCGCCTTCGAATTCACGGTGGAAGACGTTCCGGCTATCCGTGAATCGAGTTCGAAGGGAATCGAGGCATTTGGATATTTTCATCGGTTTCGATTTGCTCTGCCTCGAGCCTATCCGCACGACCTGGGAATACCCATCTTCTGCCAGGATCCGATCGAGCATCCTCGTTTCGGAGGCCGTCGTGGAAGGATTTGTTACCAGGTGAACGGAGAACTCGATCGACTTCTCGTCGATCTGGTGGCCAATCTCTTGATGCGTCCCGATGTGGTGCGGCCTCCGTCTTTGTACCCTGAGGAGGATCACGGTTTATCTCGGGAGAGGATGGAGTGGTATATGGAACGGGGTCCACATGAAATTCATGCTCGCCTTCTGGACGCTTGGCGTTGTCGGGTGCGTGGCGAATCGCCTCCGGCTGGTGACCTGCCGATTCGTGGATCGGGTCGTACCCCGGCAAGGGTTGAATTTCTGGGGGATTCATGAGGTCTCCTGAACATCCGAAGAAGGGTTCCCCTGTGGTCGTGGTGGGAGAGAAGGAAACGATGTGGAATCCCTCTCGACCGCCCGATCGACGTCCGGGCTGGTTGGTGGTACGGCGCTTCAAACATCTTGACGGGAATGTATCGGGCGAAACGGAGGAGATGGGAAAAGAATCTATTCAACAAGCTCAAGTCGTGGATGAGGAAGAGTTGAGATGAAGAATTTTTGGATCAAGGTGACGGTGTTCTTGCTGCTGGGAACCCATGGGCTCTACGCAGGTTCGGAGCGCGTGAAAATTGCGAGTTTTGACGGCGCTGAACTCGAGGCGGAACTCTCCGTTCCCGATGGAGTCACTCCGGTGGAATTGAGATCTCTGGTCGTTTTGATTCACGGCTCAGGACCCCAGGGGATGGATGCAGATCTCACCCGGGTGACCCGGAATGAGGAGCGCAACCTACTTTTTGTCGCTTGCCGAGATGCTTTGCTCGAAAGCGGTTTTGGTGTCCTTCGGTATCACAAGCGTTCGTACCAGATTCGAAAGATTTTGAAAGAAGATCCGTCCTACAAGGATTCGGAGGCATTTCGGGCATTCGATGAAAATCCGTTGCGATATATTGTCGATGACGCTCGAGCGGTGGCGGAGTGGGCTCATAAGCGCGCGCCCAAGGCGGCCGTGTCCTTGCTGGGATTCAGTCAGGGGACTTATGTCGGTTTGCAAGTGGCCGATCAACTGGACTGGATCCGAGGTGTCGGATTGGTCGGGTTTTATACCGGGATGCTGGACAATACCCTTTTCGAGCAGTTGATTTATCGTCCGGCAAGAGTGTTTCGAGACTTGGATGCCGATCGAAACGAGCGTCTATCCAAGGAAGAACTCGGAGCGAAGGGGCACGATCGCTACCGGATGGCGCTACTCGCTCAGTTTCCGATGCTGGATCAAAATCGGGATGAATCGATCGGTCTGGATGAATTCAAGGCGGGGAACCTGACGAATATTCTTCTCCGTGATTTACTCGGTACCTACCGGAAACAGGAGGTTCTTTATCCCCGGGTGGAGGAAATTCTGAAGCGTTTGAAGGTGCCGGTCTGTTTCTTCAACGGCGCCTGGGACAATCAGACTCCGGTCTATCACACTCTGGCCGTTCGATTTCTCAATCAGGCTGTCTGGAAGAAAGAGACCCTTCATTTCCGTATTTTTCCGGAATTGGGTCATATCCTCGATCGCCGGGACAGTTATGACGATCTGCTCTATCGGCCGATCGATGCGGAAGCGCTCGGTGAACTGGTGCGGGATCTACGACGTTATGTCGGTTCCGAATCCGGGGATTGATCCAGTTCAAGATCCTCTGGCGGGGGAGCCAGAGCGGTCTCGGGTTCGGCCGGAGTCGGTTTGTTCTGAATGAGGTCGGTGACGTCCTGAGTCAAGGCTTCGCCGCGTTCGATCTCCTCCTCGATTTCGACGTGTAGGCGTTCGGTGACGACTTGTTCGCCGAGGGGGCCCACGACAGCACCGATGATCCAGAAGATGAAGAGTGCGGCCAGGGCCTGTTCAGTGACCGGAACGAATGCCCCGCCGTTGGAGGCGCCGCTCACGCAGACATAGGCGAAGGCCAGTAGGGCTAGGATGGGGGCAAATCTCATCTCAGATGCAGTATCGGCAGAATCCGAGGAAAAATAAACACATGTTCTTGCGGGTAGATGTAAGTCACTTTTCCAAATGACTTTGTGTCTAACGGCCGAAATTGGATGGGGGGAAGTCGCTCGGAGGCGAAGTCTGGTCCAACCGAATTTTGATCTGTTTCAGGTATTCGGTTTTCATCCAGTGTTCGGGGGCGCGCAGGAAAGACTTTCGGGCCTTGAGAAGATTTGAATGACGGTTCGGGTCTCGGAGGTAGAAGAACAAGCCTCGTACGAGATAGCGGTTTCTGGATTTTCCTGGGTTGTAATCGAAACATTTCATCAGATCGGAATCGGACAGATTCCAGAGGAGAATCCTACCCATAGTTGGTTGATGTTTTTGCCTGAAGCGGACTCGAAATTGATAGCGGGTATCGGTTCTAGAAGCGCGAAGGATGGGGAAGCTGGTGTCGGGAAATTTGATTTTTGTTTTTTCTACGAATCTTGTTTTTTCTACGACTCTCGGGAAGTTGTGATCGACTTGATCATAGAAGTATTCGAAGAATTTTATGATCTCCTCCAATTGAGCACGTTGGTCTGGATGGCTGGATAGCGACTGAACCACTCGGGCGGCTTTGTCGAATTCGTGAGCGGTCAGAATGGGTTGCAGTCGGTTGAACGGAGAGACAGGCTTTTCTGACTGCAAAGGAGGGGGGGAGGGTGGCAGCGATTTGTCATCTGAATCCAGGAATCTCCAGAGGAAATAGACTAGGGAAAGCCCTAGCAGGATGCCGAGGATGGCGGATCCCCATCGATCTCGAGTTGGCATCGTTCGCGGGGAGAGTGTTCGGGAGAGCGAATTCTTGGTGATCGCTTGAGAACTGGGATGAGAAGGTAATTGGCTTCGGTCGTTGTTCTGGCTGATCCTGGACAGTTCTTCCAGGAGTTGTGTCGGCGAATCGGGTCGGCGTTCCGGTTTTTTGGCCATGCATCGGAGGATCAGAAGAGCGGTCGGCTTCGAGATGTCCGGATTGATCTTTCGCGGGTCGGGAACCGGTTGTTTCAGATGTTGAGCCAAGATGTACGCGGCACTGCTGCCGGTAAAGGGTGTCCGGGCGGTCAATAGATGAAACATTGTGGCGCCGAGGCTGTAGATGTCACCACGGATATCCAGGTCCTGACGACCTCGAGCCTGTTCTGGGCTGACATAGTGAGGGGTTCCTAAGCCTTCTCCTGGAAGCGTGATCCCGGAGTCTTTCGGGTCGTTGGGGCGCGCGAGTCCCAGATCTGTGAGTTTGATCTGACCGTTGGGCTGAAGCATGACATTTTCGGGCTTGATATCTCTGTGAATCAGGCCGTTCTGATGAGCGTGCTCCAGTGCAAGAGCAATCTGGCGTGTGTACTCGAGGGCCTCGGTTTCCGGGAAAACGCCTTGTCGATCGATGACCTGTTTGAGAGATTCACCTTCGACGAACTCCATGATCAGGTATCCGTGTCCATCGGATTCTCCCACGTCGATCCCGCGGACGAGATTGGGGTGGGAGAGACGAGCCACCATGCGGGCTTCGCGTTGAAATCGGGCTCGATATTCTGGGTCTTGAGTCCATTCTGAAGAGAGGATCTTGATGGCTACAGTACGATCCATGGCGATCTGATGAGCTCGGTAGATACGCCCCATGCCGCCACGGGCGACTTCTTGATCGATGCGGTAGCCAGGGATCTTGATCGAGGAGGGGGGAGGAGTTTTCACCACAGGTCCTTCGTATCTCCGGAGATCCTCTTCATCGAACAACCGCCGACGCCACTCCAACGATTCCTTACAATCTCGAATACGGGTTGTGACTTCTGCATGTTCATATCAAGAATTCGTTTGAGTCTGATGTATAAAGGTCGCGTGTTGCTAGAAGGAAATCGGTCCGAATCACAACGACGATAAACCTGTGCTGGGAAAGGAGTGGATGGTTATGGATCGTTTTTGGGAATGTACGAAAAGGACGACCAATTACGAGAAAACCATACCCGCTTCTGTTGGGCGACGCACCTTCGATCTTGAGCGGATGAACGCGCTGATGTCCTTTTTGGGCAATCCACAGAGATCTTATCCGACGATTCAGGTCGCTGGTACCAACGGCAAGGGGAGTGTGGTTCGGATAACCGAGGCTGTTCTTCGTCACTCAGGGGTTCGTGCCGGGGTTTTCCTCTCTCCTCACCTCGTATCGATTCGGGAGCGAATTCAGGTGGCGGGGCAGCCTGTTTCAGAGGACCTTTTTCTTGAGCATTTCGATCGAATGGAAGGTTATCTCCTCGAGAAAGAGTCGACCGGCGACTTTCTGGACCGCCCTACATTTTTCGAGATTTTGACGGCGTTGGCGATGAGTATCTTTGAGGCGGAAGGGGTGTCATTGGCACTATTCGAGGTAGGTCTTGGAGGACGACTCGATTCCACGAATATCCTGAAGCCAGAGGTTTGCGCGCTGACGGAGATCGGTATGGATCATGCTTCAATCCTTGGGGAGACTCTGGCTGAGATCGCGACTGAGAAAGCCGCTATCATCGACCGAAAGGCCGTTGTGGTCAGCGGTGTGACGCCACCAGCAGCCCGGGAGGTGGTCCAGAATCGAGTGAAAATGATGGAGGGGACTCTTTACGAAGTGGGGAAGGATCTGGTCGTGGATCCCGTTGCTTTTATTCGGGAGGTCGGAACACGTTTTCATATTCGAAGCTGGAACCGCGGCTATTCCACGCTCGATCTTCCCATCCCCGGATTGCATCATCTTCATAACGTCGCTGTTTCGGTGGGATTGCTGGAATGTCTTCGAGATCAAGGCCGGGTTCGCTGGGGATCCGCTCAACTGCGGCCCGCGTTGGCGGAATTGGAATTGCCCGGGCGTTGCCAGGTCGTTGAGAGAGATCCGCTGATCCTTTTCGATGGATGTCACAATGTGGATGCGCTGACTGCGCTTCTTCAGGTGCTCTCCGAGTATTTTCCTGACCGGGAGACTGGGTGGGTGTTCGGAGTGGTCGGTGACAAGGAGTATGAGAAGATGCTCGACTTGATCGTACCTCGGGGTTCCTGGATGGTGGTGACCAGGGTTGAAAGTCCTCGTTCGGTCGAGCCGGAAGAGTTGGCTCGTGGGGCACGGAAGCGGGGAATGGATAAGGTGGTGGTGGCACGAAACGGTGTCGAGGCTCTCCGGAAAGCTCGTACCTTAGTGAGTTCGAAGGAGATGGTGGTGACGGCCGGGTCTCTTTATCTGGTGGGAGAACTGTTGCGAGAAGGAGGCTGGTAGATCGAGCCTTAGCGGTATGGTGACCACAGAAGATGGCGAAGAAACTCCAGTACAGGGCCGTCAGAGAGGCGGACGACCTCTATATCTTCGGTGGATTGGAGGGCTTTTTCTAATTCCTCCTGCGAGATCGGGGGAAGTGAAAGGCAACCGGCAAACCGTGACGACTTCAACCGAAGGATGGCCTCAGGTTCACGAATCCGTGAAATTTTTGCGATTTTCGAAAGTGGAAAGGATTTCCCTCCGGATGAATGAAGAAGGATCTTTTCGAGATCGGAAATTTCCAATGGCGGGAAGTGGAGATCGATTGGGGGGTGATGATTGATGCGCAGATCAGGGCGAATCGCGTCGCCGATCTGCTCGGAAAGATCGTGAATGTTCAGATTGTGTTGAGCCACCGGTCGAGGAAGGAACTGGATGTCGAGGTGGGGGCGGATGGACGGATATTGGTTAAAAAATTTATTCTCACTGGAGTCGATGGACAAGATTCTTGAGAGATGAACGAGGTGTTTCTGTAGGGCGTCGATTGAATCGGCCTGAATGACCAGCATGCTCAAGTCGTGAGGGGGGGCATCTGAGACACTCGGGTGTGTCTCCTCGATGCGCGAGGAGACAGACTCCAGAAGAATGGATCGACCCGCTCGATGTCCTATCACCAATCGGGAAAGGTTGGAAATAGAGAGTGCGGCATGAATTCGAACTGGAATTCGTGACGAGTTTTCTTGAACAGATCCAGCGACACGGATATCGGTCGCTTCGCGGATGGATCGGGCAATTTGGCGGCGTGAAAAGTTCAATTCTCTCATGCGTCTTCGATCAAGAGAGATCACGATGCGCGGTTGGGGATTGATGGGGGGCGGATGGGGGGTGATCGATCGGAGGGTCATGCCTCCTTCCCGAGTCAGGTGTTCAAGCGCTTCTCGAACGGCGAGGGAGGAATCTCCGCGAACGAGCAGAAGAGCGCCCTCCGACCGGACAACAGAGACCAGGACCGAAATGTTCGAGATTCCAGATAGCTTTTGAAGTAAAGGGGTGGCGAGCCGAGTGTCGAGTTGAGGAGGGGAGTGAACAGGCGCGTCGAGTCGAACTTGGAAGATCGGAGAGTTTTGTTGGGCCGAGACCCACGAAAGGCCAAGCGATGCGACGAGAAGAACCTGGGGTAATCTCATGACGAGAGAGTACCCCAAAAGATTCCGTGGGGTAGAAAGAACGAGAGTTGGCGGCTTTCGTGACGGAAAGAGGGCGTTAGGGCGTCGAGTACGTTGTTGTCCATCGAGTAGACTCTTCTGAGTCTCCTGGATCTTCGATTCAGGTAGAATGTTGGGGAGTTATGCCCGCAAGGTTCTGTGCTAACCTTTGTGATGACAGGCGATTACTGGGCATGCCCGAGGAGAGGGGGGATCGCGAGATAGCTTGACACTCAGCAGTCGAATCCCTATTCTTCCCAATTCGACTCCGTCCGGAGAGGAGCAAAAGGTATGGATGTATCGAAATTGTTCGAAAGGGCCGAAGAGGCCATCAAGCGGAAAAATTACGATTATGCCGTCGATATCCTTTTGGAGCAGATCCTGCCGATCTATCCAAATGACGTCAAGGCTCGCAGGCTGTTGCGCGGAACAGTTCAAAAGAAGCACCAAGAATTTGGAGCTCCTTCTTCTTTAGCCGCGCAGGTCAAGTCGCTCGGCCCGACGGTCAAGCTACAGATGCTCAAAATGCGCAAGAAATACGATCAGGCGATCTTGGAGGCCGAGAAGATTCTTTTGCACGCGCCTCGAGACGTTAAAACCCTCTTCACATTGGCTGTTTGCTGCGATGCGGCGGGACATTCCGAAGCCGCCATTTCGGTTTTGGAAAACCTGCTCGCGATTCAGGATAACCACATCGATGGTCTCAAGGCGATGGGGGCTCTTCAGGAAGACCAGGGGGACTTTGAAAAGGCTCAGAACTACTACAAGAAGGCTTCCAAGCTCGATCCGAGTGATAACGAGGCGCGAAAAGCGATCAAGGATCTTGCCGCCAAGAAGAGTAGCGATCAGTTCCAAGGTGCCAAGAGCAGTTACGATCTCATCAAGGACAAGGATAAGGCCAAAAAACTCGAACTCGACGCGAGTGGGCTCCGGACCGAGGATGATATCAACAAAGCGCTGAAGATCTCACTCGAAGAGTATGAAGAGGATACGACGAACAAGAAATTGGTTCGGAATATCGGTGATCTTTATTCCCGACTCGAAAAACATGCTGAGGCGATCGAGTGGTACGAGAAGTTTCTCGAGATTGACCCCACCAGTTTTGATGTTCGGACAAAGATTGGGGATGTCAAGATTGCTCGACTCGATCGGGATATGCGAAAGGTTAAGGCCAAGCTCGATAAAGAACCTTCTGATGAGTTGAAAAAGAAGTATGTCGGGTTGCGTAAGAAGAAATTGGCCTTTCAGGTCGAAGAATACGCCAATCGCGTCAAAGAGCATCCAACGGATCTCGAACTTCGATTCCATCTCGGTTTCGCCTTCTTCCAGACGGGGAAGTTGGATGAATCGATTGCGGAGTTCCAGAAGGCGGTCAAGGATCCCCGGAGAAAGATCGATTCCTTGATCTTCATGGGGCAAGCCTTTCTCAAGCAAGAAGAGGTCGAACTGGCGGTGAAGCAGTTCCAGCGGGCTCTGAAGAACGCGGGATCACTACCGGTCGAGAAGGTCAAAAAACTTCGCTATAATCTCGCGGAAGCTTATGAAAAGAACGAGAACCTCGACGAGGCCCTCGAGGAGTACAATCAATTGATGGATGTCGATATCAACTACAAGGACGTCAAAAGCCGAGTCAAGGCTTTGAAGCAGAAAGTCTAGGAAGTCATGCCAAACTCAAATCAAGCCAAGAAACGACTCCGTCAGGATAAAAGTCGGACGTTAGCGAACAAGTCTCGGATGAGTCGTATCCGGACCGAAATCAAAACCTTTTCCTCCCTGGTGGGTGAAAAGAATGTCGAGGCAGCTACAAAGCAGTTCGCTCTTGTAACCCAGCTCGTGGATAAGGCAGCCAAGACGAATTTGGTGCACAAGAACTGGGCGGCTCGCAACAAAAGTAAGCTTGCTGCGCGTTTGAATACGATTCAAGCTTCCGGGTAACTTGCGGGTGGGCATGATCGCTCACTTCGATCGCAATCGATTCTGTCATTCGTTTCCAGTCAGGTTTTCCTTATGGGAAGCCTTTCCTGAGCCAGCGGATATAATGAGGTTATGGGCAAGAGGCTAGAAGCTTTCAGCCCCGACCCCCTGATCGGACGAATTATCGGAAAATGCCGACTTGAAAAGCTGATCGGCAAGGGGGGGATGGGGTACGTTTTTCGTGCGACCCATCAGACGTTGCAACGTCAGGTCGCCGTCAAGGTCTCTCCGCTCGACGAGAAAACGGATGCCGAGGATGTGGAGAGATTTCTGCTGGAAGCTCGGACTGCCGCCCGACTCGAACATCCGAATGTCGTCGATGTTTACGATGTCGATCGCGAGGAAGACTTTTATTACCTCGTCATGCGATACGTCGAGGGAGACACTCTGCGGACCCGTTTGGGACGAGAGGGGTTTCTTTCCTGGCCCGAGTCCTGTCGAATCGCTCGTGAGGTAGCTGCCGGGCTGCAGGCTGCTCATGAGCTCGATCCACCGATCGTCCATCGTGATATCAAGCCCGGCAATATCATGCTCGACGGGGAAGGGCGAGTTCGGATCTTGGATTTTGGAATGGTTCGGCTTCTCGGGGAGGAAGCGGACGAGGAAGATTCGAAAAAATTGCTGGGAACTCCCAGCTATATGGCGCCAGAAAATGCTCAAGATGCTGATGTGGATCAACGTGCTGATATTTACTCACTGGGAGTAACACTTTTCTTCTGCTTGACGGGTCGAAAGCCCTACGATGCTCGGACATCGCTGGAAATGATTTATCGGCACGTGTCCGAGCAGGCGCCGAAAGCGTCTTCGATTCGGCCTGATCTACCCGAGGAACTTGATCATCTTCTTGCGCGGATGATCGCGAAGCGTCCCTCCGACCGTTGCGCGGATTGTCGAGAGGTGATCGACTGTCTGGATCGGATCCTGGAAGGGGCTCCTGCCGTCTCGAAAACTCGTGAGACGGACGACAACGTCTCCGGGCAGGAAATCGTAGAAATTGTCGAGATGGATTCTTCCAGTCCGGAGGAAATTTTTAAATCTGTCGACCCTGAAGAGGAGTCGCCAGATGAATCCAGCGCAACGGTTGTCGGTTTTCTGGGACCGCCCGATCAGATGCCATATCTCGGGCAGGATGTTGAGCGTCGTCGGTTGGTGAGCAGGCTGAAAGCTTGTTCTCAAGGAAAATCGTCTCTGGTCTTCGTTCAGGGCGCGCCGGGGATGGGGCGCTCTCGCTTTGGGCGTGAAAT
>JASMLP010000029.1 GCA_030748635.1 Planctomycetota bacterium | reverse complement strand
CCGCTTCCACCCCCTCCTCCAGCGGATTGACCCGACGAGCGACGATTCCGAACCGCCGATTTCCCGGCCACCTTCGATGTCCCCTTCTTGGAGCGTCCACTGCGAGACGGAGTCCGTCCTCCGCGAGAATCCGAACTGCTCGTGGTCGTCATCTCCCCGCGCCGAAGAGACTCGAACTCTCCGAGCAACACCGTCGGACTAGGCTGTCGATCCGAGCGGTCCTTCTCGAGCATCGCCTCCAGAATCTGAACAAACCCATCCGAAAGGTTGGGCGCAATCTTGCGAAGTTCGGGCAACGGCTCCTGAATGTGCTTGGCCATGATGACGTTGGGGTTGTCCCCGAGGTACGGCACATCGCCGACCACCATGTGCCACAGAGAACACCCCAGAGAGTAGATATCGCACCGGATATCCAGATCCTCCACCCCGGAGGCCTGCTCCGGACTGATGTAATCGGGAGTCCCCATGGAGGTGCCGGTCTGAGTCAGACTCGTGTCCTCCGCAAAACTTTTTACCAGCCCCAGATCGCAGAGCTTGGCCACTCCCTGATCATTGATCATGATGTTGTCAGGTTTCACATCTCGGTGGATAAAGCCGTGTTTATGCGCACATTCCAGAGCTCTGGCCATCTGGATTCCGATATCGATCGCTTCCGATTCGCTAAAAACCCCTTCGCGTCGAAGCTTCCGACCCACCGTAGTTCCTTCAACGAATTCCATCGCGAAGTAATAGATTCCCTCCTCTACCCCCGCGTCGATTCCGCTGACGATATTGGGGTGCTGGAGTCGGCCGACGGCTCGAGCTTCCAGCAGGAATCTATCGACATACGTTTTTTTGGCCTTGAGATGGCTGGCAAGAACCTTGATAGCGACATCCCGACTCATGCTCAGCTGATGCGCCTTGTAAACCGCCCCCATCGCTCCCTGACCGAGTTTTTCTCGGATCTCAAAGCCAGCTATTTTCTGGGGAACGTAACTTTTGACCTTGTCCCTCAGAAATTTAGCCTGCTCCAGGGATAGATACTCTTTCTCGATGAAGAGGGTTGCCAGATCTTTCGGCTTGATCCCCATATCCGCCATACTCTTCTTGATGGCGCAGACCGCATCCATTTTATCCTGATCGAACAGACCGAGCTTGATGCCCAGTCGCCCGAATAGCTCTTCCTGTTCGTGCAGTTGCATGAGCGATCCGGCACCGTAAGCGAGTGGATGTTATAAATCACAACACGCCGTCGTAATGCCCACGACGAGCTGCAGAAAAGTATTTGAGGATTCTACGGGAATTTCTTGAAGACAGGATGATTTTAGGGCACCGATCTGAACGTGTCAACGCAAGGACCCCAAACCGTACTCCCCCCTCATCTTGAAACCCGATACTCCCTAATTGGTTCTGTTGTTTTATCATCAAACTCTTCTCCAAGCCCCACAAGTCTATTCCCGACAAGACTCCACGGGTTCGAAAGGGTATATTGTGCCGCCATGAAAATCGTCCTGGCCTATTCCGGTGGACTCGACACAAGCTTTGCGGTCCACTACTGCACATTCCAGCAAGCCCATGAGATCCATGCGGCCGTGGCAGATACCGGTGCCTTCAGCGCCGAAAAGATTCAAGAGATGGAATCTCGAGCGATAGCTCTCGGAGCGAAATCCTTCACCTGCCTGGATATTCGACAGGAAGTATTCGACCGCTTCTTTGCCTATGTCGTCAAAGGCAATCTGCTCCGAGGGGGTGTCTATCCGCTGTGCGTAGCGGCCGAACGAACCGCGCAAGCGGAAGCGATCGCAAACCACGCGCTCGCTCTGGGAGCAGAAGGAATCGCGCACGGTTCCACCGCCGCCGGCAACGATCAGATCCGTTTCGACCTGGCCTGCGCGGCCATGGCCCCCGACCTGGCCATCCTCGCTCCAGTTCGGGACCTGGGATGGACCCGAGATCAAGAGGCGGACTATCTGGCCCAGAACAGCCACCCTGTCGATTCGACAACCTCCACCTATTCGGTCAACGAAAGCCTCTGGGGAGTCACGATTGGGGGCGGTGAAACCCACGACCCCTGGAGAATTCCCCCCGAATCGGTTTACCAGATGACCCGTCCCGTCGATCAAACGCCTTCGAACTCGAGGGAAATCATTATCGGCTTCCAAGAGGGAATTCCGACCTCCCTGGATCACGAAAATCTCTCCGGACCCACCCTCATTGCCCGCCTCAACGACCTGGCCGGAGAACATGGCGTTGGACGCGGTTTTCACCTGGGAGAAACCGTACTTGGAATCAAAGGACGAATCGCATTCGAAGCCCCAGCCCCCATTGTCCTCATTCAAGCTCACCGGGAACTCGAAAAACTTGTTCTTACCCAAGGACAGCTCGACTGGTTAGGTCGAGTCAGTCTCGACTACGGAAATCGGCTCCATGAAGGTCATTACCACGCCCCGGTCATGCGAGACCTAGAAGCCCTGATCGACCACGCCCAGCGAACCGTCTTCGGTGAAGTCCGAGTCCGACTCCACCGTGGCCAATCCCAAGTCCTGGGGGTTCGCAGCCCCAAAGCTCTACTCGACCCACTCGCCCGTTACGGAGAAGAGACCCAGATGTGGAACGGGCGAGATGCGGAAGGATTCGGTCGTATCAGCGGTATTTCCAGCCGAATCGCCTCCCGCAGAGATCATCGAGGAACCTCCCCATGAAACGAATTGCCATTATTGGCGGAGGCGGCTACACATCGAGTGAACTGCTACGCTTACTGGTCGGTCATCCCCACTTCGAAGTGGTTCGTATTACCAGTCGATCGAATTCCGGCCGTCGAGTTTCCGAAGTCCACCCCTTTTTAGAGTCCTTGATCGACCTTTCCTTCGAGGAGAACGAACCGAATCTCGTCACTCGGGACGTTGACCTTGTTTTTCTCGCCCTTCCTCACGGCGTGACCGCTTCCTTTGTAAAAGCGATCGGTCCGACAGAAGTTCCGCTGGTCGACCTTTCCGGCGATTTCCGACTGAACGACCCTTCCACTCACAACCACACCTATCCCGAAACACCTCTTCTCTCCGATCTCCGTAATGAGTTTGTCTACGGACTCCCGGAACTCTTCCGCGATCAAATCCGCAAAGCCAAAAATGTCGCCTGCCCGGGCTGCTTTGCCACCGGGGCCATTCTTGCTCTCGCGCCCTTCGCCGACGCCAACCTGATCACCGGATCCCCCATCGTCGACGGCAAAACCGGCTCCTCGGGGTCCGGCGCTTCCGCCTCTTCGACGACCCACCACCCGGAACGAGTCGAACGTTTTTCGGCCTATGGAGCCCTGACTCATCGCCACGCCCCCGAAATCCACCAGGCGCTCAACGAACTCCAGTCCGACCTGAAACCGATCACTTTTGTCCCTCATTCGACTCCGATGGTTCGCGGCATCTACACCACCGCCTACATCGACAACCGAAATCATAAACTCTCCCCGGAAGCGGCCCGAGAAAAGATCGCTGACTTCTATCAAGACGAAACCTTTATCCGGTTACGCCCATCCCCCTCCGACTGTGGAGTCGTAGCCCGAACCAATTTCGCCGACCTATGGGCCACCTCAAACAACGAAGTCATCGTCGTCACCAGCGCCATTGACAATCTCGTCAAAGGGGCCGCTGGCCAGGCCATTCAGGTCGCCAACCTGATCTTCGACCTACCCGAAACTTCTGGTTTGCTCTTTCCCGGAACACGCCCATGACCTCACCCGACCCCACCACCACCCGGAACGCCACCATCGCAACTTCGGAAGCTCAAGTCGTTCTCGAAACCTACAAGAAGTGGCCGATATCATTGGTCGAGGGAAAAGGGTCCTGGGTGACCGATGCGGACGGAAGACGATTTCTGGATCTCTACGGTGGTCACTGCGTATCGATTCTCGGTCACGCTCATCCTCGCTGGATCCGGGCTCTTTCCGAGCAAGCGGGAAAAATCTCCTTCTACTCCGCGGTCGCCCACCACCCCGCACGAGCTCACGCAGCCCGATTGCTTCTCGAGGAGGCCCCCACCGATATGAGCCGGATCTTTTTCTCCAATTCCGGCGCTGAGGCCAACGAGTGCGCGCTCAAGATGGCCCGAAAACATACCGGTCGAGAAAAGGTTGTCACCTTCGAAGGTTCCTTCCACGGCCGAACTCTCGGCGCGCTTTCAGCTACCGGCAACACCCGATACCACAAAAATGTCCGCCCCCTCGTTCCTGGCCACACCTATCTCCCGTTCGACGATCTCCCAGCCCTCGATCGCATCGATAAAAACACGGCTCTCGTTCTGGTCGAACCGATCCAGAGTATGGCTGGAATGCGAACCCCTAGTCTCGAATGGTTTCAAGCCCTCCGCGATGCGTGCGACGCCAACGGAGCCCTCCTCGGCTTTGATGAGGTCCAGACCGGCATGGGGCGAACCGGGACCTTTTACGCCTCGACCTGGACCGGAGCGTCCCCGGACCTGATCACTCTGTCCAAAGGAATTGCATCCGGTTATCCCGCTGCCGCGACCCTTCTTTCTGAGAAGATCGTGTCATCAGTCGAGATTGGCGATCAAGGTTCGACCTTCGGAGGAGGGCCTCTTGCCTGCGTCATGATCGCCACCACGATCGAAACTCTCCGAGAGGAGGGATTGATCGAGCGCGCAAGAATACTGCAAAAAAAGTTTCAAACGATGGCCGATCGATTCTCCTGGATTCATGAAGTTCGAGGCCGAGGACTCCTTCTGGGTCTGAAAATCGACGGAGATGCTCGCCGTCTGGTCAGTCACCTTTTCGAAAAGAACATTCTTGCCGGAGCTTCCGATGACCCGAGTGTTCTGCGATTGATGCCTCCACTGGTCCTACAAGATCAAGATTTACAAACCCTGGAAAACGCCCTCAACGACTTCACTCCATGACTTCTGAAATGCGCCACTTTTACTCCACCAGCGACCTGGACCTGGAGACTCTCCGCCACCTCCTCGAACGTGGAGACTGGCACAAAACGAAACGTCAATCCGGAGACCGTTCCGCCGAATCCTTGAAAGGGCAAACTCTGGTGGCCGTTTTTTTCGACCCCTCCCTTAGGACCCGGACGAGTTTTCAACTCGCCGTTGCGGAATTAGGAGGCCAGATTGTCACCCTGGAAGCCGGAGCAGGACTCTGGAATCTCGAATCGGAAGAAAATGTTGTCATGGACGGCTCTGCGGCGGAACACATCAAAGACGCCGCTCGAGTTCTCGGTCGATACGGACAAGCCCTTGCTGTTCGAGCTTTTCCCAAAGGAAACGACTGGTCGATCACTCGCAGCGATAACACGCTCAACTCCTTTTGCCGATGGGCGGGAGTCCCAGTCATCAACATGGAGAGCGCTCTCTATCATCCCTGCCAAGCGATGGCGGACCTGATGACCCTCCGAGAGCGTTTGGGAAATCTCCAGGGACGCCGCATCGTCTGCACATGGGCACCTCACCCGAAACCACTTCCTACCGCGGTTCCCAACTCATTTACTCTGGCAGCATCCAGATTCGGTGTCGATCTGACTCTGGCCTGCCCCGAAGGGTACGACCTGGACCCAGATATTCTCGCGCGAATTCGAACCCAGACAGAATCTTCCGGAGGGCAGTTCCAGATCGAACGAGACCAACAAAAGGCCCTGGAGGGAGCTCAGGCGGTTTATGTCAAAAGCTGGGGCAGCCTTGACCACTACGGTCAACCCGATGCGGAATCTCACTTGCGATCCCAGTACACCGATTGGACTATCGATGAAAAACGCCTCGGATCCACCGAGAACGCCTTCGTGATGCATTGCCTTCCCGTTCGCCGGGGAGTCGTTCTCGGAGATGATGTTCTGGACGGACCGCGAGCCGCCGTCTACGATCAAGCCGAAAATCGACTCCACGCTCAGAAGGCCATCCTCGAATGGGTCTACAGGAAGAGTTGACGGAAACCACCATGCAATCGACCCAAGTACTCAAAGAAGCTCTCCCCTATATCCAAAAATTTCACGGACAAACGTTCGTGATCAAGATCTCCGGCTCTCTCGCGGAGGAGTCCCAAAAACTTCAGAATCTCGCCGAGGAGATCGCTCTTCTTCACTACGTAGGGATTCGAGTACTGGTGGTTCACGGGGGTGGGCCCCAGGCCACCAAACTCCAGAAGGCACTTGGAGTCTCGCCAACCATTGTCGAAGGACGCCGGGTTACCGACGCGATGACCCTGGATGTGGCCAAGATGGTTTTCGCCGGCAAGATCAACGTCGAAATCCTATCTCACCTGCGGCGCGCCGGTGTCCGTGCGGTCGGCCTTTCCGGAGTGGACGGGAACATCATCAACGCTCACCGTCGCCCACCCCAAAAAGTAAAAGAATCCAACACCGATGAGGTTCGCGAAGTCGACTTCGGGTTTGTTGGCGACATCAAGAATATCGACCCGAGTCTTCCCCAAGTTCTTCTGAACAACGGATATATCCCTGTGATCAGTCCTCTGGGAGCCGACCAGGAGGGTGGGGTCTACAACATCAACGCCGACACGGTGGCTACCGAACTTGCGATCTCCCTAGAAGCCATGAAACTTCTGCTTCTGGCCGATGTCGAAGGGGTCTATATCGAAGAAGAAGGTAAGCGGCGTTTTTTGAGCCGACTCTCAGCTAAAGAAGCCTCCGAATTGATCGGTTCCGGCAAGATCACCGGGGGGATGATCCCAAAAATCCAAAACGCACTCCAGGCCGTCGAGCGCGGAGTTGGCAGGGTTCAAATTCTCAGCGGCCAGATCGAGGGAACCCTTCTCAACGAACTGTTCACTCGCAAAGGATGCGGCACGATGATCGAGAAGAGCCAGACCTCGTGACCGAAGTCTCGAGTCTTCTCTCGACCATGGTCGCCACCCAATCCGTTTCTGGAAACGAGGCCGCCCTTCAGGCGGATCTTGCCTCCTGGCTGCGAGATCACGGAATCGAACCGATTCTTTCCGGACGCAATCTCTGGGCTCGCCGCGGCAACCCGGAGGGACCTCGTATCCTTCTCAACAGCCACCTAGACACCGTACCTCCTTCCCCCGACTGGAAAGGCAATCCGTGGAGCGCCCATGAGGAAGAGGGTTGGCTTGTCGGGCTTGGATCCAATGACGCCAAGGGCAGTGGTGCCGCGATGCTCTGCGCTTTTGCACGTCTTTCCGACAACGTATTAGCGCATGGCGAAATCGTCCTCGCCCTCACCTGCGACGAGGAAACAGGTGGCGAAGGCCTGGAACGATTAATTCACGACCTTCCCCCCATCGATGCCGGAATCGTCGGCGAGCCGACCGACCTCCGCCCCGCAATCTGTCAACGCGGTCTGCTCAAGCTCCGCCTGGTAGCTCAAGGTCAAGCGGGTCACGCATCCCGACCCCACGAGGGCGACAACGCCATTCACAAAGCGGCTCGAGCCATCGTCGCTCTAGAAGAGACCGACCTTGGACCGCCCCACCCGCTCTTAGGCACCGCGACGGTCCAGGTCACCTTGACCGAAGGGGGCACCAAGTCCAACGTTCTGCCAGCCTATTGTGAAGCCACCATGGACTGCCGAACCACTCCGGCGATGCATAACGAACGGCTTCTCCATCAAATCCGAGAACGGGCCTCAGAGGTAAAATTCGAAACGATCTCCAACCGGATCGGCCCCATCGAAACCGAACCGGATGCCGCGATTGTTCGATCCGCCATCTCCAACTGCCCGGAGCAACCCCAGCCTATCGCCTTTGGTGGAGTGAGTGATCGTTTCTGGCTGGGATCGACTCCATCGGTCGTACTCGGGCCCGGACTTTCTCGGTGGAGCCACCAAGCCGGTGAACGAATCCAATTAACTCGTGTTGAACAAGCAGTCACGGTTTATCAGAATCTGGTCAGTCACTGGTTTACAGAAAACAAGGAGGGCCCCTGACCGTGTCGATCCGAGAAGGAAGATTCGAGGAAGGACTCGACCCACGTATTGCGCGACTAGGAGAAAGCATCTCCTACGATCACCGACTATTCGCTGAAGACATCGAAGGCAGTCGAGCTCACGCATCCATGCTCCACAAAATCGGATTGCTGGAAAAGAGTGAACTCCAGCAAATTCTCGACGGACTCGAAACCATCGAACAGGACATCGCAAAGGGCAACTTTTCCTTCGATCCCGACCTCGAGGACATCCACATGAATGTGGAAAGCGCCCTCAAGCATCGCATCGGAGAAGTCGCCGGCAAACTCCACACCGGACGGAGTCGCAACGATCAAGTGGCCACTGATGAACGCCTCTACCTGCGAAAATCGGGCAACGCACTCATAAAGCAGATCGAAGATTTGATCCGATCCCTCCTCCATCGGGCCGAGACGGAAACCGAAACCCTCATGCCCGCCTACACCCACCTCCAGCGCGGACAACCCACGACCCTGGGTCATCACCTCCACGCCTATTCCTGCATGCTCCTGCGCGACCGCGACCGATTCCGAGATTGCATCCAGCGTAGCGATGTTCTTCCCCTAGGTTCGGGAGCTTGCGTGGGCTCCGGACTCCCGCTGGACAGAGAATTTGTTCGCGAGCAACTCGGTTTTTCCTCACTGAGCTCAAACAGCCTCGACGCGGTCTCCGACCGAGATCATCTCCTGGAATTTCTGTCTTCGGCTTCAATTCTGGCCGTACACCTATCCCGACTTTCCGAAGAACTGGTCCTCTGGTCCTCCGCAGAGTTTGGGTTTGTAATTCTTCCCGACTCGATATCTACGGGAAGTTCGATGATGCCCCAGAAAAAGAATCCCGATGGAGCCGAACTGATTCGAGGAAAAACCGGACGCATTTTCGGCCATCTCATCTCTCTGCTGACCGTCATGAAGGGCCTTCCTCTGGCTTACGACCGTGACATGCAAGAGGACAAGGAGGGTCTCTTCGATACCGTCGATACCCTGAATCTCTGTCTCGATGGCATGACAGCAATGATCGAGTCCATCGAGTTCGACAGAAACCGCCTTGCCCAAGCAGCTTGCGACCCGGCCAGCGCCACCACAGCCACAGACCTGGCCGACTATCTGGTACGAAACGGACAACCCTTTCGAGAAGCGCATCGCGCCGCGGGCGCTCTGGTCCGTGAAGCTCAAAAATCTGGGCGAGCTTTGTGGGATTTTTCTCTCGAAGAACTCGTTTCGCTCCTGGGAGTCGACGCAGACCCCTCGATCCACGAATCCCTGGACCCGAAGCGCTCGATCACCCGCAAAGATCTTCCTGGAGCGACCGCACCCGATCAGGTTCGAAAAGCCATCGCTCGAAGCCGAAAGCTCCTCGAAAACTGAATTTCGGATCGAACCCGATCCTCACAACCCCAAAAGAGGGGGCGAACAGTCCGCCCCTTCTTCTTGAAGGCGATGCTCCCCAATCGTTCCGCAGTTTGTCACCGCCCGGAATTCAAACCAGGGTTTAATAAAAAAGCGCCCCGCAAAGCGGGGCGCTCGAAATTTAACGGATATTCAGGGCCTATATTTAGCCACCTTGACCATCAACTTTACTGTTGCTGAGTTGCCCACCCAGGTAAAGGCCGTAGGAAAAATGGCGATTGAAGTGGTGCCAAGCGGGAGCGTATCCGTGTCCATAGCTGCCTTGATAATTGGCAACCCCTGCCTGTCCATTGTATTGACCGAGAGCTTTGTTAGCAGCCTCGTCGACCGTATCTCTATCCAGATGGATTCGATCACTGGGATTCTTCAGATACTGCTTGTAGTAAGAGTAATTGGAACTTTCAAACCGCTTGGTAAACATATGCTCAACAAGGCAGGTACCGATAACGTATGGCTTGGTGGTTTCACCTATTGGGCTGGAAGGTTGCAGACCCCGATCGGTCATATACTTATCCGCAATCTTGGTGGCCTTGTCGTGCAAAGCCGTTCCCTTGTTCTGATCCGCTACCCTCTTCACGTAGCTCGCCGGGCAGGCCACAGCGACCGAAGCGAACAAACATAACACCAAAGCCGTCAACATCCACCGATAACGAGTATCCATAACTACATCCCCCGATCAGGCAATTCGTACATTTTTATCCAAGACTGCGACCCCATGAAATAGCGTCACAGTCACTATTAGTTGTACTTATCATACATCTGGTAGCCGAGAGAAGACAAGTTTCCCTTTTCAATTTCGAGGGAATCTCCTGCCCGGTCCTGCGATTTCTCCAATAAAAAAGCGCCTCGCATCGCGAGGCGCTTTGAAAATCTTGGACCGGATACAGACCCGAATTAACCGCCGTAGGCTTTGGACGCGGCTGGGTTGAGTCCCTCGGCGCGGTAGATGCCGTAGGAGAAGTGACGGTTGAAGTGGTGCCAAGCCGGAGCGATTCCGTGGCCATTGCCGTCGCTGCTCGCGACACCGGCCTGACCTGCGTACTGACCGAGAGCTTTCTTGGTGGCTTCATCGACCGAATCGTTATTCAGATTGATTCGATCGGACGCGGGGGTATTGGTGCCCCAGTACCCGGTGGCGAAGTCGT
>JASMLP010000028.1 GCA_030748635.1 Planctomycetota bacterium | reverse complement strand
TCGTCTTCATCGTCGGAATTTTCCCTCCAACCACGCCCCCTACGACGATCATCTTCTTCTCGCTCTTGCGCTCCCCAGCCCTTGTCATCTCGCCAGCGCCCCTTGTCATCTCGCTCACGTTTTCTACCGTCCGCTTGACGCTTCTTCTCTATTCTTTCGATTTTTTCCACCCGCTTCACCAGTTCGTCCCGGATCGCATCTTCCTGTTTCTTGATCTTTACACGATCGGAAGCGGAGGAAGCGTCAAAAAAAGCCAGATTGGCTGCTCGGACCGCGTCTTGATGTTTCTTCAGCCACTGTCGGATGCTCCCGACGTCCTTTTTATCCAGGAGTACCCGGAGTTTCTTGGCAAGCGAGGTATTCCCGAACGACTCGAGAGTCAGGGCCGTAAATCGGGCCTGGCGGATCTCCACCGCTTCCACCTCGGATTCCTCGGCCGCAACCGGACTGCCCAGCATCGAACCCATGAGTATCAAAACCATTCCCAACATCGAGATCGCTCTCATCCGTCATCCTTTCCTGGAGAAACCCCGGCCGAGCACCCTTCGCCCGACCCCAGGCCCTCACACCCTTTACTGTACAGAACTATCCGAACAGCCTTCTAACTGCAACCCTCATGCCCCCACACCCCAGAAGCCTCATAAAAATGGACAAAATTTTGAAATCAGGGACGATGAAGAAAACGATCCGTGCTTTAGGAAAAATCTCCGTGAAAATGACAGCGTTTCTGCGAGCAACGGAAAAATCCGCCGATTGTATCCATCGTTCATGAAAACAATCACTTACATGGCTTAACAACCTTCACTTCGAATCCTCCCGACAAGTATTGCTCTCATCGTTCGCCCCCCATAAAACGGACCGGCTTCCTTCGCGCCCCAAAAGAAAAATGGTTGGATAATCGTCTGGGATCAACCGTTTAGACGAAAAAAGTAAAGAAAGCCACCATTCTCCGTAAAGACCATTTACGATTTCAGCCCACTCTCATGACCTTACCATCACTGCACACACTCTCCTCTCCCGGCGGTCCACGACTGACGGGTGATCATTCGGGGGCAACCGGAGTCGCCAAGCAGTCGCCCGAAGATTTCGTTGTCGAAGAGATCCCACTCTATGCGCCGACCGGAGAAGGAGAACACCTCTGGATCGTGATCCGGAAACGGGACATGACCACTCCGTACCTCGCCCGCCGCCTATCCCGAGAATTTGGAATTTCGATCCGAGACATCGGCTATGCCGGTCGCAAGGACCGGCAAGCCGTCACCACGCAGGCGATGACTCTCCGAGGTGCCGACCCGGAACGCGCCGGCAAGATCGCCATCGATGGACTCGAAATTTTGGAAGTCACTCGTCATCAACGTCGCATCCGACGCGGCCACCTGAAATGCAATCGCTTTCGACTTCGAGTCCGCCAGGTGGACCCGACACTCGCCGCTCACGCGCGACGATCGGCCACCATCCTGTCCGAACGCGGGCTCCCCAACTATTTTGGACCCCAACGCTTTGGGCGCTCCGGCACCAACGCGACCATCGGAGCCCACCTCCTCCTGAACCACCCCGAACCGGCGGCCGAACTCTTACTTTCTGGATCCGCTTCCACACGATCCGTCCGTCGTATGCGTCACTGCCTGGACCGAGGAGGCAGTTTCGAGAAAGCGGTCTCCCTCCTCAGTCGAGATGAGCAGCGCCTGTATCTCGAATCCCTTCAGTCCGCACTTTTCAACCGCTGCTTGGCTCAGCGCCTTCCGACATTCGATCAGGTCGAAAAGGGTGACCTGGCCTGGATCCACCAGAAGGGGGCCGTCTTCATCGTCGAAAATCCTCTCGTAGAGTCCCCGAGGGCCCAGCGATTCGAGATCAGCCCCTCCGGCCCCATTTTCGGTTCAAAAATGACCCCAGCGCAGGAATCTGCGGGTGAACTCGAAGCGAACGTTCTTCGGGCCACCCTAGGGCCGGAAGTGACGACCGCCACCTGGAGAAGTACGCGACTTCGTGGAGCGCGCCGCCCTTACCGAGTTCCGATTCAAAATCTCGAAGTCCGCTATGAGGAGCCCACAGGAATCCTCCAGACCGCCTTCAGCCTGCCGCCCGGATCGTATGCGACCGGGGTCCTTCGTGAACTCCTGGGCAACGACGAATTCCTTCCGACCCCGTAGGAATTATCGGATCGATTGAAAAGGCCGGACTCGGGTGCTATCGTTCGCCACGATATGCCTTTTTCGCCCCCCTCCTCGAGACCACCACAAACCCCCAGAAATCGGGTTCGGCTCGTGCTCGAAGACGGCACCGTCTTCGAGGGACTCGGATTTGGATCCTCCAAAAAAGCGTCCGGAGAAGTGTGCTTCCATACCGGGATGACCGGCTACCAGGAAATTCTGACCGACCCCTCTTATACCGGCCAACTCGTCACGATCACCTATCCCCATGTGGGCAACTACGGGATCAACGAAGAAGACGTCGAAAGTAACGGCATTCAGGTCGAAGGATTCATCGTCCGCGAACATTCTCGAATCCACAGTCATCGTCAGGCGAGCCTTTCGCTTTCGGAATATCTTGCCGCTCACGACGTACCGGGAATTTCCGAAATCGACACCCGGGCCCTCACCCGCAAGATCCGACAGCACGGCTCTCTCGGTGGAGTTCTCACCTCCGATCCGACCGAACCCCTCGACCAACTCACGCAGGAAGCCCTGGAAGCGGGAAAGATGTCCGGTAAAGATCTGGCAAGCCAGGTTACCTGCTCAGAGCCCTATCTGTTTTCGGATGTTGAAGGCCCCACGATTCTGGTCCTCGATTTCGGCGTCAAAACCAACATCCTTCGCGGTCTCGCCGGATACGGTTTCCGAATCCAGGTCGTCCCCTCGACCACCCCTTTCGAGGAGATTCAGTCTCACGCCCCTCACGGTGTTCTGCTCAGCAACGGTCCTGGCGATCCGGCTGCGGTGACCTATGCGATCTCCACCGTCCAAAGACTTCTGGAACATTCAATTCCTACCTTCGGCATTTGCCTCGGCCATCAGATCCTCGGCTTGGCGCTGGGAGGACGCACCTTCAAACTCCCCTTTGGACATCACGGAGCGAATCATCCCGTCAAGGATCTCCAAAGCGGTCAGGTCGAAATCACGAGCCAAAACCACGGTTTTGCCGTGGAAGAAGAGAGTCTGGATTCCGACCGGATCCGCATCACCCACCTCAACCTGAACGACGGCACCGTCGAAGGGATCGAAGTGATAGACCAACCTTGTTTTTCTGTCCAGTATCACCCGGAAGCTTGCCCCGGACCCCACGACTCGGAATATCTCTTCGAACGTTTTGCGAACACCGTTCGCAACCACGCGAGGGGGGACTGAAGATGCCGCGCCGTCCGGAATTAAAAAAAATCCTTCTCGTCGGCGCGGGCCCCATCGTCATCGGTCAAGCTTGCGAGTTCGATTATTCGGGCACCCAAGCTCTCAAAGCGCTGCGCGAAGAGGGGTGTGAAGTCGTGTTGGTCAACAGCAATCCAGCCACGATCATGACCGACCCCTCTTTTGCCGACCGTACCTATATCGAACCGATTACCGCCTCGGTGATCGAGCAGATCGTGATCCGAGAAAAACCGGACGCCGTACTTCCCACCGTGGGGGGCCAAACCGCCCTCAACGTGACGCTCGAAGTCGCAGACGCTGGAGTTTTCGAACAACACGGAGTCGAGGTGATCGGCGCCAAACCTGAAGCGATTCGTAAAGCTGAAGACCGCCAACTCTTTCACAATACGATGCTCGAAGCGGGCCTCGATGTTCCCCGGGGCAACACAGTCAAAACCGTCGAACAAGCGCGAGCGCTTCTTCCGGAACTGGATTTTCCGATCAGCCTGCGACCGGCCTTTACCCTGGGAGGCACCGGTGGAGGCACCGCCTACAATGTCGAAGAATTCGACTCCCTGGTCGAAAAAGCCCTCACCGCCAGCCCCATTTCAGAAGTGCTGGTCGAGGAGTACCTGCTGGGTTGGAAAGAGTTTGAACTCGAAGTCGTTCGCGACCATAAAGACAACTGCATCGTGATCTGTTCGATCGAGAACATCGACCCCATGGGGGTCCACACCGGCGACTCCATCACCGTAGCTCCCTCCCAGACTCTTTCCGATCGGGACTACCAGAAGATGAGAGACTGGGGGCTGATCTGCCTTCGAGCCATCGGCGTCGAGACCGGAGGTTCCAATGTCCAGTTCGCGATTCACCCCCAAAGCGGCCGCATGGTGGTGATCGAGATGAATCCTCGAGTCAGCCGATCCTCCGCTCTGGCTTCCAAAGCAACCGGTTTCCCGATCGCCAAAGTCGCGGCCAAGCTGGCCCTCGGCTACACGCTCGACGAGATCCCCAACGACATCACCCGAAAGACTCTCGCCAGTTTCGAGCCCACCATCGACTATGTGGTATGCAAGATTCCTCGCTGGGATTTCGCAAAGTTCGAGGGATGTAGCAATCTCCTGGGCATCCAGATGAAATCGGTCGGCGAAGTGATGTCGATTGGACGGACATTCAAAGAATCGATTCAAAAAGGCATGCGCAGCCTGGAAATCGGACGCGCCGGCCTCGGAGCCGATAGCAAGGGGTGGACATCCCTCGAAGAGCTTCGAGGACACCTGATGCAACCGGTTGAAGATCGTTTGTTCGCGGTCGCGGACGCTTTACGACTCGGAATGACGGTCACTGAAATCGCCAAGATCACCTACATCGATCCCTGGTTCCTCGAGCAGATCGCCGAACTGGTCGATTTCGAAGAACGCTTTCGCTCCGGACACGAACCCCTCCGCTCGGAGGTCGCTCCGAGATGACCTCACCTCCGATCGATCGAGATCTTCTTCTGGAAGGAAAACGGCTCGGGTATTCCGATGAACAGTTAGCCCATCTCATCGGACACAATGCCCACCAGATCCGAAAATCTCGAATCGAACACGGCATCCGCCCGACCTTCAAAACCGTCGATACCTGCGCGGCCGAGTTCGAAGCCGAAACACCTTACTTTTATTCCACTTACGAAACAGAAAACGAAAGCCGTCCCTCCGACAAACAGAAGATCGTGATACTTGGCGGAGGCCCTAACCGGATCGGTCAAGGTATCGAATTCGATTACTGCTGCGTTCAATCCGTATTCGCTCTGCAGGACGAAGGGCGTGAAGCGATCATGATCAACTGCAACCCGGAAACGGTTTCGACCGACTTCGATGTTGCAGACAAACTCTACTTCGAACCTTTGACCTTCGAGGACGTGATGAATGTCCTCGAACTGGAGCAGCCTGATGGTGTTTTGATCCAGTTTGGGGGACAAACCCCTCTCTCGATCGCGAGGCAACTCGGTGAAGCAGGCGCCCCCATCCTCGGGACTTCCCCCGAACAGATCGATCTGGCCGAGAACCGCGAAAAATTTGGCGCGATTCTGACCGAACTAAATCTCCCCCACCCTGAGGACGGTTCGGCCAGAACCGTGGACGAAGCCATCCAGATCGCTAACCGCATCGGTTACCCGGTTCTCGTACGCCCCTCCTACGTGCTCGGTGGCCGATCCATGTCGATCGTCTACGACCCGGACGATCTGATCCACTATGTTCGCCGAAGCGCCGAAATCAGTCCGGAACATCCTATCCTGATCGATCAATTCCTCGAAGATGCCTTCGAGTTCGATGTCGACGCCGTTTGCGACGGCACCGAGGTCTTCATCGGCGGGGTCATGCAGCACATTGAGGAAGCCGGAATCCACTCCGGAGACAGCTCCTGCGTTATCCCCCCGTACCTCATCTCCTCGGAATGCCTCTCCACGATCGAAGAGACCACCCGACGTCTCGCCTTGCGCCTGGGGGTGGTTGGACTGCTCAACATCCAGTTCGCCATGAAAAACGAAGTGGTGTACGTGCTCGAAGTCAACCCACGGGCCTCGAGAACCATCCCCTTCGTTTCCAAGGCAGTCGGCGTCCCTCTGGCTCAAATAGCGACTCGGGTCTGCCTCGGCCACCGCCTCTCGGACCTCGGCCTGACAGGAAAAGCGGAAACTCGCTACATCAGCGTCAAGAAGCCGGTGTTTCCGTTTTCCCGATTTCCGGGCACTCGACTCTTCCTCGGGCCCGAGATGAAGTCAACCGGGGAGGTCATGGGAATCAGCCTCCGTCTGGGCAACGCCTACTCCAAAGCCATGGAGGGAGGCTTCCTGCATCTCCCCACATCTGGAACCGTATTTCTGAGTGTGAATGAGAACGACAAGGTTTCGGTGATCGACTTGGCCCGAGATTTCCAAGAGTTGGGTTTTGATATCCTGGCCACCCGTGGCACCGCACGCGCCCTGAAGCAAAACGGGATTCCTGCAACTTTTACATACAAAGTTCATGAGGGACGACCCGATGTAGTCGACTTGATGAAAAACGGCGCCATCGACCTGATCATCAACACCCCATTAGGAAAAAAGGCCCGATATGATGAAGATGCTATCGGGCAATCAGCGCTCCTGCTCGGGATCCCGATGATCACCACTCTCTCCGGGACAGCCGCGGCCATTCGAGGAATTCGAAATAGTCAGAAGCAAAACCCCCAGGTACGCACCTTGCAGGAGTACCATCAACTCCTGCAGGTCGATCCTTCCTGAATCCAGCCTCGCCGGAAAAAAGGGAAGGGCCAGACCAGGGTAAACTTGGTCTGGCCCTCAGGGAGATTGGGAGATCTCACTCCGGGTTTCGTGGGAGACAGAACCCAGAGCACGGATAATCTAAGCAATGGTCATACCGGAAATCAAGGAAATCCCAGTTTTTTATTTTTTGTGGAATATCCGGGGAAGAAAAGTGGAAACCTTGTCTCATCCCGTGGAAAGAACCAGAATTTTGTGGAAATCCGTTGGAAAACCCGAGATTTGGCCGCTCCGACCTTCCAAGAATCGCAATCAGGGGCCCCCTCCCACTTGACATCTGTGGCCCGGTTTGATTCACTCCGCCCTTCCTCGAGGTCGAGCAGGGCGAGGCGGAATCTCCGTTCTCTTCCCGCTCCCCGAACCCCGGGATTCACGAAACCAATTCCACCGTAGCAGCCGCATCGAAAAGATTCCCTACCGATTAGGGTCTTCAGATCGAATAGGTCCTGCGGAGATCGGCCTCACGATTCATGCCCAAGAAAATCCTTATCAACATGGCCCAATCGGGTGAGACCCGGGTCGCTGTAATCGAAAACGGCACCCTCGAAGAACTCTACCTTGAAAGGGACTCGATCGCCTCCGGCTATGGAAACATATACAAAGGCCGGGTGGTCAACGTCGAACCGAGCATCCAGGCCGCTTTCGTCCAGATCGGTGAAAAACGCAACGGGTTTCTCCACTCTTCCGATGTCTGCCCAGCAGTCGTCGGCGCCCGTTCTTCCGGCGACGGACCCGGAGGACGAAGACGCATCCAGGATCTGCTCCACCGCGGACAGGAAATTGTCTGCCAGATCACCAAGAACGAAATCGGCGAAAAAGGAGCCACCTTATCCACCTACATCTCGCTTCCAGGACGATATGTTGTCCTGATGCCGCAGGTCCGCCGATCCGGAGTCAGCCGAAAAATTGATGACGCGAAAAAGCGCAAAGATATTCGCTCCAAACTCAGTTCGATCTCTCTTCCACCTGAACTGGGAGTCATCGTCCGTACCGCCGGCGTGGATCGAACCAAGACCGAACTCCAGAAAGACCTCAAATATCTGCTCAAATTGTGGGACGCCATTCAGGCCCGCGAAAAGCGTTCGGTGGCCCCGGTCACCCTCTACCAGGAAAGCGACCTGGTCGTCCGAACCATCCGGGACGCCCTCACTAACGACGTGGACGAAATCCTGATCGATTCGCCGGAGGGAGCCCGTAAAATCTATGACCTTATGCGTGTAGTAAGTCCAAGAATGCGGGGTCGCGTCAAACTTTACGATCGCAGAGAACCGCTCTTTTATCGCTTTCGACTCGAAGAACAGATCGAACGCACCCTGCAAAGACAGGTCCCTCTACCTTCGGGCGGCTCGATCGTCATCGATCAGACCGAAGCCCTCGTAGCCATCGATGTCAACAGCGGACGATTCACGGAAGAGAAGGATATCGAAAACACCGCGCTTCGAGTCAACGCGGAAGCCGCGGAAGAAGTCGCTCGACAATTGCGACTGCGCGACATGGGGGGCGTGATCGTGGTCGACTTCATCGACATGCGCGAAGAAAAAAACCGACGCGAGATCGAGAAGAAATTCAAAACCTTTCTGCGACGGGATGGAGCGCGCTTCCGTATCGGACGCATCAGTCAGTTCGGCATCATCGAACTCACAAGACAACGAATGGGTCCCGGGCTTCAAACCACAACCCATCGTCCCTGCCCCCTCTGTCACGGAAAGGGACACGTAAAAACAGCAGAATCTCTGGGTCTCATGCTCACCCGAATGATCATGAACGCGACGAAAAACGAGGGGGTTCGAAGAGTGGTCGTGGGAACCCATCCCAGCACCGCGACCGAGCTACTAAACATTCATCGTCAATCGATCGCGGAGCTAGAAGCGAAGCATAATCTGTCTGTCTATATTGAAGGCCGACCGGAATTTTCACTGGAACAAATCGACGTGAATTACTACAACGGGACGGGAAAAACGATCCGAATCAGATAGTCACAACCGCAACCATTTGCGATTTAATGAGTTAAAGACATGTATGCAATCATAGAAGACCGCGGAAAACAGTACAAAGTCACCGAAGGAGACACGATCGAGGTAGATCTCGGTCGCGATCTCGAACTCGATTCGAAAATCGATTTCTCCCGGATCATCTACTTCCGTAACGGTGATGACATCCGGGTAGGCAACCCAACCCTTGACGGAATTCAGATCGACGCCCACGTTGTCGATCCCTTGGTCAAGGGAAAGAAAATCTACGTCCGACACTTTCGACGTCGCCAGGACAGCAAAACGAAAGTCGGTCATCGTCAAAAATTTACGGCCGTGCGCATCGATAAGATCGCCGCCAGTTAATCCGCAAAAGAAAGTCGTACCCGCTTTCTTCGCGGGCCAAGGAGTCAAACAATGGCACATAAAAAAGGCCAAGGTGCCAGTCGCAACGGTCGCGACAGCAACCCCCAGTATCGTGGTGTCAAGCGCTTCGGCGGACAGGTCGTCAAAGCCGGCGAAATCATCGTCCGCCAGTGCGGAACTCGTTTTCATCCTGGCCACGGAACCTCCCTGGGCAAGGATTACACCCTGTTCGCCACGCGAGCCGGTCGAGTCGAATTCGGTTCTCGTAGACGCATCAACGTCTGGCCGGTCGAGACGGCCAGCGAAACGTCCTGAGCCACACTACCGAACAGTTCTTCCGCGACGAGTGTTCGATCATCGTCCGGGGAGGAGACGGTGGTGACGGCTGCATGAGCTTTCGGCGGGAAAAGTATGTACCGCGTGGAGGCCCGGACGGTGGAGACGGTGGACGTGGTGGCGATGTGGTTATTGTCGCCAGTCGCAACATCAACACCCTCTATGACGCGTCGAGACTCCCCGCCTATCGAGCCGAACGCGGCAAGAATGGGGAAGGAGGTCGCCGAACCGGTCGTTCCGGAGGATCCATCGAAGTCTCCGTCCCGATCGGCACCATCATCCACGATCAGGACGGGATTTTTCTCGCCGACCTGGTTTCGGACGAGGAACGATTTGTCGCCGCCCAAGGCGGAAAAGGAGGGCGAGGTAACGCTCGCTTTGCCACCGCCACCTGCCAGGCTCCCCGCGACTGGGAGCGAGGCCAACCGGGCGAGAAACAGACTCTTTCGTGTGAACTCAAGCTGATTGCGGATGTCGGCATTGTGGGTCTACCCAATGCCGGGAAATCGACCTTCCTCTCTACGGTTTCAGCGGCCAAACCTCGAATCGCCAACTACCCATTCACCACTCTCACCCCTCAACTGGGGATGGTACAAGTCGATGAAGACCGACGTCTGGTCCTGGCGGATATTCCCGGACTCATCGAGGGAGCGCACGAAGGTAGCGGGTTAGGTGATCAATTTCTCCGCCACATTGAACGGACCCGCGTGCTCCTTCACCTCGTCGATGTCTCTCCATTCAGCCACGCCCGCCCATCCGAAGCATATTCCACACTCCGAAAAGAGCTCCAACTCTATTCACAGACTCTCGCCTCCAAACCCGAGATTGTGGTGGCCAGCAAAGCGGACTCTCCAGATATCGAGGCGACCCTGGCCGAACTCGAATCGGTATCCAACCAGTCTCCTATAGCGCTTTCCTCTCATACCCGACGAGGAATTCCCCAAATCTTCTCGCGACTGATCGCCCTACTCGATCAAGAACCAACCGATACCGACTGACTTTTCCGCACTCGACCCACTGCCGAGAACTCAAGCGGAGAATTTGCCCTCCACCCACGCCGATCGGGTACGGATTGACGGTCCGGGTCCGGAAGCCTACAATCCCCCCTTTCTATTGTGAAGTGGTCCATGAATCTACGATTTGCTGCCTGCCTGGCACTTCTTTGCGGTTGCTGTAGCGCCCCCCCTGCCCCGGAAGCGAAAACTCCCTTACCGGAGTCGGTGACTCTGCGTGCCAACTCAAAGCCGGCCTCCCCCCATAAAGTTCGATCCGACCGCCCCCCCAGTCCCCGGGGTCGAACCAAAGGTTCCAAATCAAAACGGAAATCCACCTCCGGAAGTCATTCCTCTCACGACCGCGGCCCAACACTTGTCGAAGTCGGCAAAGAGAAGATTCGAGCCGCCGATTTTGCCGATCTCTTCCTGATCCGTTACGCCAATGAATTCGAAGAAATCGCCAGAGAATTGATCCTGCGTCGGATGATTCGCCAAGAGAAAACCCGACTCGCGATCACCATTTCCGAGAAGCAACTCGCCGACGCGGTGGAGAAGGATGTGGAGTTCAAGATCGAAGACGCGAGAAAAAAAATTCGCAAGTCGCTGGATCTGGATCTGGAAGCGTTCCTGAAGCAACGCCAGAGCAACCTCGAATCGCTCCGCAAACAGTTTGCTCAAGAATCCGAACAAATTCTCGTGGATAAGCTTCCGTTGGAACGATTGGTCCGCTTCTACGCGCTCACCACCGAACGCTTCGAACTTCGCCGAATCGTTCTCGCCGACGCGAAGAAAAGCCAGACGATTCTGTCCAAATTGAGGAGAGGGGCTGATTTCGCCCGCCTCGCCCAGAAAGAATCCTCCGGTCCCATGAGTTCTTCCGGAGGTCGCCTTCCGACCCTAACAGCCAACCGCCTTCCCGAGGGAGTTCGCTCCGTCATTTCGAAGATGCGTCCCGGACAGATCTCCGACGCCATCGAACTTCCCGAAGGGTTCTGCATCTACAAACTGCTCAAATATCATGAACCTCAAGCGAAGACCTACGCGGAACTCTCGGCAGAAATTGAACGCTCCCTGGTCCAAAACCCCGTCCTGGCCGACGAAATCCAGGAGTGGGCTTCCTTTCAAGCCGACCGCATCGGCATCAAACGATTCTACGAAATCCAACGGTACTGACAGTCATGACACAAAACGACTCCGTGCCCGATATTGAGGCCGAAGGGATCGACCCGGAAGAAGAAAGCCAAGATCCGACCACCTTCCCTCCACTTTCCGAGCAGTCTGCCCGTCGAATCATCGAAGCCCTACTCTTCGCTTCCGGAGAACCACTCGACCCATCTCGAATTGCTGAAGCGCTCGACGGAATACTTCCCAATTCTGAAATCGTGACGGAAATCGAACAACTCAAAGAGCGATGGGCATCCGAACAGCGTCCCTACGAGATTCAAGATGTCGCCGGAGGTTTCCAGATCCGAACCCTCCCCGAATTCGCTCCCTACATACTCAAACTCGCCCGCAAAAAAAAGTCGACTCGTCTTTCGCCCGCGCTTCTCGAAACTCTTTCGATCGTGGCCTATCGTCAACCCATCCTTCGGGCCGACATTGATGCCATCCGTGGGGTCGATAGTGGAGCGCTGCTACGCAAATTGATGGAACGTAAACTGGTTCGCATCGTCAAACGAGAAGAAGTCATCGGGAAACCGATCCTTTACGGAACCACCCGCAAGTTCCTGGAGGATTTTGCTCTCAAATCCGTCCGGGACCTTCCCGGGCTTGCCGAAATGATTACCGAAACGGGAACGACGGGAGACTCGATCTCCGAGCAATCCTCCGAACCGGAGGATACAGAACTCTCCGAGCCGCCGATTCTCCAGGCGATTCCGCCCATTGAGACCGAAACATTGGACACAACCTCACAGGAAAGCGATCCTGAAGATCCCCCTTCCGTTTGAGACCCACACTCTCCCCAGGAGCCATACCAGATGTATTTCGAGAAGGTACAAGAATACCAGCGCTGGATGCTGATCATCTTCGGATCCCTGCTTGCCCTCATGTTTGGGCTTCCCGGCGCCTACCTCTTCACCCCGCAAGAAGGGGATGAAACTGTCGCGGAAATCTTTCAAAAATCGGTTTCTCAATGGGAAGTCGAAAATGTTCGTCGACGGATGAGAATTCTCGGATCCATTTCCAGCGACCCCGCCGCCTGGGACGTACAAAACGACCCCTTTGCCCCCTACTCCTGGATTTACCAACTCCGCGCCGCCAAACAAGCGGGACTCAGCGTTCACGAAAAAGAAATCGACAAATTTCTCCAGCAGATCTACTCCGATATCGGAACTCGAGTAGAAAATGAGCAAAGGCGAAGTCGCTACTCAGATGTCAGTCAGACGGGAACGGCTGAAAAAGGTCGCAAATCGATCCAGAACGGGATCAATTCTGGAATCTTCTCCGAACAAGATTTGATGAAAATCCTGAGCCAGTGGTTGCTGATCCGCAAATGGCAATCATTCCTGATCGAACAGCAGTCGAAAGTCTCCATTCAAGAAGTCTTGACGGAATACCAGTCCCAGAACAAGGTCTTTCAACTTCAATTCGTAGAACGATCCACCGACGAAATTCGTCGCGAATTAGAGTCCGAGGGGGGACTGCCCGCTCATGAAAAGGCGGTCCTGGACTGGTACTACGAAAACCACCTGCACGACCACCCCGAATTCCGTTCCCCAGAGCGGATCCATGGGGTTCTTCTTCACGGCCCCGACATCTCAAACACCAACGCCTTGGCCATCGCGGAGAAAGACGTAACCGCTCGACTCGAAAACGAACTCAAAAAAGATTCCAAGGTCACCCGAGAAATGGTTCGAAGTCTGCTGCGAACCGAAGCCCGCAACGAAAGCACTCGGAAATCTGTCGAGAAAGCCACCTCCTTGTTCGAATCCGGAACCACGAACCCAGCAACCCTGGCCCTCCAGACCGGACTGGAACTCACCCGAATCCACGACCTGACCCCGGAGGAGATACCAGAAACAATATTTATCGACCATTTCGTGCCCACACCTGTAGTCGATGCTCTCCCCAACATGCAAGTCGGTGAAGGACGTGTACTCAGAGATGAGTCCAATGAAGCGCCCGTCTTCTTTATCCTTCTATCCAAAAGCGCAGAGCAGGTGCGAACTCGTTCGGACATCGACCGAGACACGATCCTCGAAGGGTACCGAGCCTCACATCCAGACAAATTTACTAGAGACGACCTCCTCACTCTCCAGGTTGCCCACGCCAACCCCACAGAAGCCAGTAAAAGCCTTCAGGTCACTACACGCGAACTTCGAGGGTTTTACGATCGGATCAAGTCCACTCTTCCGCCCGATTCTTCCGGGAATCCCCCCTCTTTCGAGGAGGTTCGAGCGGACCTGGAACTCATTCAGAAAAGCACGCTGGCCCGCAAGCAATGTACTGAAAGGATCGAGGAGCTTTCTACCCTGCTCGAAGATTCCAAAAAGTCGTTTGAAGCCGAGTCCAAAAACCTCGAACTCCACTATCAAACAGTCGGTCCGATCTCCATGTCGAACCTTTCCGCTTTCCCGTTTTTCCGCCATGAGAAGGCGTTACTCACACGAATCCAGTCCCTTCAACCCGGTCAGTCAGGAGCTACGCTCACCACGAGCCACGGTCCACTGTACGTGCGAGTCACAAAACGGGACACCACCCAAGAGGTTTCGCCCGAAGCCATCCTCGATGTGCTTTATCAAAGCTACTGCGCAGATCGAACGAAAAAAGATATGACCCAAATCGCCGAAACCATGCGCAAAACTTCGTGGAAAGAGGGAGCCAATCAAAACCGGCTAACCATCCAGGATACAGGGACTTTTCAGGATGCCCGCAAATTGACGCAGTTCGGACAAAATGTGAGCGCGATTCTGAGCAGCATCCGAGCCGAAAATCTCGGCAAAATTCTCGACCCGATTCAGACCGACGACGAAAGTCGCACATTTCTCATCCAAGTCACCAAGGCCACACCCCCGTCTGAAAATGACATCCCAGATCATGCGGTGGAACGGATCCGTTCTGACATCTCAAAACGTCGCCTGGCCGACTACCAGAGTCGCTATCTCGAATCTCGAAGCGTTCTCGAAACCGCGATTAAAAATGGTGAACTCTCCCTGAGCAAAGAGGTCTACAAAGATCTCTTCGAAAAATAGACCGAACAGAAATTCCGATTCATAGGTGGCGCCGAGGTCCCCTTCGAACTACCGGCGCAATGCGACCAGAACCCCATCTCGCAGTGGGAGTAAACTGCAGAGGAGTGCCCTGTCCGACGCCACCGCCTCCAGAAGCTTGCGCACACCCAGAGTGGAAGAGTCCTGGAAGTTGGGGTTGGCGACTTGCCCTCTCCAGAGAGCGTTGTCAACCACCAAAAGCCCTCCGGGATTCAAGCGATCCCGTACCTGTTCGAAAGCCGCTGGATATCTCGATTTTTCTACATCGATCAGAACCAGGTCAAAGCCCCCCTCCAGACCCGAAACAATCTCCATGGCATCACCAAGATGCCACTCCGTCCGATCCTCACATCCCGCGCGTTGGAAATATTCACGAGACCGATCCACATTATCCGGATCGTTTTCAGTCTGAATCACCCGGCCTCCAGAGGGTAGATACCGAGCCATCCAGAGAGCCGAATATCCAAACCCCGACCCCATTTCCAGGATTCGTCGAGCCCTGGAGAGGAGAACCAGTTGAGCGAGGAAACGCCCCACTTCCGGACCGACAATCGGGAAGGAGCGCTCTCGAGCTTCCTCCTCCATGGCTGCTAACACCGCATCGTCCTGGTCGATCCAGTCCCCGAGGAATTCTTCTATTCCGGACTCAAGAAAACCCATATTCACTCACTCATCCTTGAATGTGCCCGAAACGAATTTCTTGTCCGTCTCACTCCAAGAGAGATTTCTCGACATTTCATGCCACCATCTTCGAAAGCGAATGACCGCCTTGCGACGTTCTCCACGCCCCGCCCTGGGATCGTACTCAAACCGCTTCCCGGTCGCCTGAAAAACGAAATCGGACAGAGCTCTGCGGGTGGAAAAATCACCTTCCTGAAGTCCATCCAGAAGATATCCGAACCCACGCCGAACAACCTGGAGTTCCTTCTCTCCTCCCTGTCCTCGCAAGAGCTTGACCAGGGACACACAAGGAGCGGAACGTTGCCCCACCCAATCCGTCATCCCTCCTGGCATCTCGGTTTCTGCTCCGGCCAGAAAAGCCCACGCCACCCGAAGCTCCAAAGGATCGCGCCCCTCGACAAGTTCCTTGTCGTAGCGCCCCTTCGCCAACCGATCGATCAAGGAATTCCAATCGACCTTGATCGGTCGCTTGGCAAGGGTCTCCAGCGCAAACGACACCAGGCGAACCTGTTCGACCTCGAGAATTCCAGCATCGAATGTGCTTATTCGCCCGCTGCCGTAGAGGCCGCACCGGGCAGCCAGCCGAATTTCTTCCCGGTCGGCTTCATCGGCCAACTGCACCAGCAGGTTTCCGGCCTTCTCCCCCTCCGCTCTTGCCAGAGCGATTGTGGCGGAAACTCGCACAGACAAGCTAGGATCAGAACGCACCAATTCCACGATCCGTTCCACCTGGGCATCCTGTTCGATCGAGATCTCACCCTCCAGAATCACACGCCGTACCTGGTCGGATCGATCCCCGAGACCTTGCATCAGGATCGGATCCGCCGCGGCCGATTCCAGACGTCCCAGAGCGCGAAATACCTCGACTCGAATATTTTCTTCCGATGCCCGATCGAGTACTCGCTTGAGCCCCACCAGAGCCTTCTCGCCTCCCAGTCGCCCCATCGACTGGAGCGCTGCTTCGGCGACCTCGGGATCCCAGGTCGCCTTTTCCAGGGAGACCAGAACATCGGTTCGACACTCCCCCCACCCGAGGCTCCAGGACGCGGCCCTTCGAACCACACTCTCCTCATCGTCTGCTAGACGAGTCTGCAAGCATTCCGTAACCTCATCTCCTCCCCACCCCATCTGAATCATCCGTCCCAGCCAAAGACAACTTCGAGTCCGAACCAGGGGATCTTCATGCTGTGTCAACAGGCACCCGCCACGGACTGAATCGGGATGATCGATCTCTCGATAAGCGTCGAGGAGAGCCAGAGATCGTGATCGATCCGATAACGGGACGAGCGATTCGAGATAGGCGCAAGCCTTCGGATCTTTCCTGAGCCCGAGTCCACGAATCACCGCCAGAAGCCTCTCTGGGTTCGAAAGAGTTCGAGCCGCCGAGATGAGAAGAGTCGTGGATCGCGGAGATGGATTCTGAACCAGAGCTTTCAGAATTTTATGGAACACCTCGTCCGAAGGATCCCCAAGTCGACCGGCCATACGGAGCAGATCCTCCTCGAGTCCCAGGCGCAAAAGAGCCGTCAATCCAGCTTCCCGAATCGCCTGATCCTCATCTTCCAGCCAGGAGCGAAAGAGCTCCTGACCTGCCGCGGGAGCCCCCACAGCAAGAATCCGAGCCAGAACTCGTCGACACTCGATACCGACCACCGAACAGCCGTAAATCAGATCATCACCCGACTCGGGAGCCCAGTAGAGATCAGGGGACTTCGTTCCCAAAACCGTGATTTGCCGCTCCACTCCCTGTCGGATTTTGCCCAGAGGGCTTCTCAGCCCTACGAGCAGAAGAGTCATCCGATCTCGATCCGGATGACTCGATTTCTTCGCCCACCAAGCTTTCCATCGTTCGACCGCATCACGATTCAGTTCGCTATCGGGAGCTTCGCCGGGGTCGTATCCAAAACGTTGTGAATACAGCGCATGAAGCATTCGACACGATGGATATCGAATCCAATCGTGCGGCGCCGAAAGAGCTTCGATCAAGTCTCCCACCGCAAAAAGATGATTCCTCTCCACCAGCATCCGGATCACACCGCAGCGAACATCGATGCTGGCGTCACTGAGAAACCCAGCGACAAAAGCGAGTAAAGATTGGGATCGGAAGCCGGAAGTAGTCGTTGATGACTCCACGATCTCCAGCGCAGCCCCCAGCGCCTCGAGGCGAACATCGGAATCTTTATCCCCAGTCGCCTCGAGGAGAGACGGGAGGGCTCGATCACCTCCACACTGGGCCAGAGATCGGCAAGCGGCGATCCTCACATCAAGATGCCCTTCGAGAAGAGGAATGATCTGAGCGGCTGCCTCTTCAGACCTCAATCTTCCCAGGGCGTAGCAAGCCGCGATCGAAACCCGAGGGACCGCATCCCGCAGGAGGACTGTGAGCGCTTCCACGGCTCCCTCACCACCGATTCTTCCCAGCCCTTCGCAGGCCGCCTCACGAACCTGAAACCGCGACGCGGACGAAGCCCCGATCAAAGCCCGAGTCGAACGAGGATCCGGACAGACCGAAAACAGGTGAATCCAGGCCCGAGTCAGATCGAGGGAATAACCGAAGATCTCCTCCTCCTGCTGCTGGATGAACGACTCGATGCGATCGAGTACGACCTCGGCACTGATCGCGCGGCGAAGTACTTCCAGACGAACGTCTTGCAATACCCTCTTCCGCTTGTCCGCCGGAATTTCGGAATTTTGAACGATCGACTCCAACTGCTCCAGCAAGGCCTTCGAATCGTCTTGAGCCGCTCCAAAATCGGCCCAAACGAGAAAAATTCCCATCCACAAGGTGCTGACAATACCACGCCAGGAAATCACCTCAAAATTCCTCGAGCAATTCCTGAATTTTATCGCCACGAATCGCCCAGTTGATCCGAGCGGGTGACATGAAGCGGATACCCAGAGGGCGAATGGTAATGGCCAAACCGGACGACTGAATCGCCACCACCCGCCCCTGGTCATCCAGAATCGGACTTCCACTCGTTCCCGGAGTAATCGAAACCGAATGCTGGACCAGAATTTCATCGAGATAGGAACCCGCCGCCTTCTGCAAGGTGGTGACCCGACTGATGTGACCGTGCTTGAAGGTCGCAATCGGCTTGTGCGGATTGTTCTCCTCCCCTGGAAATCCCAGCAGCGCGATCGGTTGTCCGGACCGAAGATTCCGTAACACCTTGGACGAAGCGAGCCGCAACACCGGCCCCAGCCGCTCCCCAACCGTGTCGATTTTCATCACCGCGGTATCCACGGACTGGGAACGCTTCTTGGTGTACTCGGGGTGAACCTTCATCTGCAAAATCCGGAACCTCTTGGCTGGTTCTCGATTCATGATCAGAATCGGTTGAACCTGAATTCCTCGTCTCGAAAAACGTTCAATCAATTCCCGAATTCCCAGGATAACGTGAGCATTGGTAGCCAGAACACCATCTTCACGAACAAGAAAAGCGGTCCCCAACCCCTGAAGCTGTCCGTTGGGAAACCGTACCGCGATCAGGTAAACCCCATCCCGGTAGGCATGAGCCACTCCGGCAAATGGATCTCCCATTCCCGTTCGCAATTGCTCCAACTCGCGCTCCAGCTTTTTGCGTTTTCCAATTTCCCGGGAAAATTCATCGTGCAGCCCCTCGTATCGAGCTAACTCCTGCCGAGTCTCCACTTCACGAGATCGAGTATCTTCCAGTTGACGACGGGTTTCTTGCAACGCCTCCTGATTCTTCACCAAGCGCTGGCGAGTCTCTTGCAAATCCACTCCGTTGGCCTGCAAGCGACGACGGGTTTCATCCAGAACCTTTTGATTACTGAGGAGGCGGCTACGAGTTTCCTCCACATTGGCATCGAGCAATTCTCGCGTTTGCCTCTGCTCTCCCTCACCCACCCCCACGCGATACCAGACAACCGCCAGGCAACTCGCGATAAGGATCAACAAGACAGAGGCGTTACGCTTGAATTCCGGAGATCCATCGGTCACCACTCGCTTGACCGCACCGGTAATCCCACGAAGCGGCCCCATCGCGGCCTGGCGCCGGGACACCTCGTCGCGAACCAGGCGAATAATCGCAGTTTGACCGACCCGCTTACGAGTCAGGACCCGGGATCCATTCGACTGGAAAGAGACCTGAAGTGTCGGTCCTTTCTTTCCGAATGTGATCTGAACACCTTCAACGAGTTCTTTTCGATCCTCCACTTGCTGCCCATCGATATAGATCCCGGATCGACTGTCATTGTCGTAAAGCCAGACCGTTCCCGACTCATCAGCCAGGATCTGAGCATGCGCCCGGGAAACCATCGGGTGCCGACCGCGATCAAAGGAGATATGGTTGCCTGGCGCCGTCCCGATATGCACCACCTCCTCCTCGATTGAAACCGGAGAAAGGGTAGCATCGTGCAAGAACTGGAAGGTGAACTTCATCGGATATCTTATTTTATTATCGCATGATCCCCCCTCACAAACCACCACGGCCACGTGCCGAGGTGCTCGTCAGGCAACAGGTTGTGTACAATGATGACTCATTCTCAAATTTGAGGAGCTATGCGTGTGAATCGTGAGGAATCCGATCGTCTGGCCTTCCTGGGAACCCTCGCAGGTGGTTTGGCTCACGAGATCAAAAATCCCCTCAGTACGATCAAGCTCAACCTCCAGATCCTCCAGGAGGATTTCGCCACTCCAGAAACCCCAGAGGAACGAAAAACCCGCAAACGCATCCAGGTGCTTCTCGACGAAGTCCGAAGGATGGAGGGGGTACTCGGCGATTTCCTCCGTTTTGCCCGCGGCCCCGATCTGACTCGACAGGCGCCACACGACCTGAATCAAGTAGTCGAAGAGACCCTGGAGTTCTTCGCCCCCGAAGCTTATACCGCGGGTATTCAGGTTCGCAGAAGCCTGGCCGAGGACCTTCCCAGAATCACTCTCGACCCGACCTCCTTCAAGCAAGCGTTGTACAACCTGATCATCAACGCCCGCCAAGCGATGCCCGAGGGAGGAGAAATCTTGATCCGATCCCTACTCGAAGAGGGACAGGTTCGTCTGGAGATCACCGATACTGGAACCGGTATCGAATCGAAAGACCTGCCCAAAATCTGGCAGGTCTATTTTTCCAGGAAAGGAACCGGAACGGGTCTGGGACTTCCCACCACCCGCCGTATTGTCGAAGAACACGGAGGGACCATCGAGGTCCAATCCGAATTCGGTAAAGGGACGGCCTTTATTCTCCGACTCCCCATCCCGGAGGTTCCATGACCTCCCCGATCATCCTAGTGATCGACGACGACAAGAATCACGCCGAGATCACCGCTGAAGCGCTCGAACGGGTAGGATGTCGTTGCCACGTCGCGACCAGTGGAACCGAAGGCTTGGACTGGCTCACCCGTGAGCGATACGACATCGTCATCACCGACCTGAAAATCTACGACATCGACGGAATGGAAATCTTGCGTCATGCCAAGGCCCAAGATCCATCGGTTGAAGTCGTCCTCATCACCGGTCACGCCTGCGTCACCAGCGCTGTTGAAGCGATGCAGAAAGGAGCTGCCAACTATCTCGAAAAGCCGATCAATCTGGAAAATCTTCGAACTCTGGTGAAAAATCTCCTGGAAAAACAGGCCCTCTCTCGCGACAACCTCGACCTCCACCGCGCGCTCGATAAACGGTACGGATTCGAAGGCCTGATCGGAGAGACCGCGGCCATGCAACGGATCTTCGACATCATGGCCCAGATCGCCCCGACCTCAGCCACCGTTCTGGTCACCGGTGAAAGTGGGACCGGTAAAGAGTTGGTGGCCCGAGCGATACATAACGGCAGTCGGCGACGTGAAGGACCTTTCGTCCCCCTCAATTGCGCCGCCATGAGTGGAGGTCTCCTGGAAAGCGAACTGTTCGGACATGAAAAAGGAGCCTTCACCGGAGCCTACCGAAAACGGGAAGGGCGTTTTGAATCCGCGACCCGGGGGACCCTGTTTCTGGATGAACTCGGTGATATGCCGCTGGACACCCAGGCCAAACTCCTGCGAATCCTCGAGGAGCAGAAGGTCCAGCGCGTGGGCAGCAACGACCTGATCTCGATCGATGTTCGCCTCATCGGCGCCACAAACCGAAACCTTTCCGAAGAAGTCGAGGCCGGTCGGTTTCGGGAAGACCTCTACTTCCGCCTCCGGGTGGTCGAGATCCAGATCCCCCCCCTCCGGGACCGAAAGCAGGACATTCCGCTCCTCATCAAACACTACCTCGAGGAATTCCAACTCCTCCACGGTAAATCCGAACTGACCCTCTCCCCCGCCGCCCAGAAGTGCCTGGTGGAACTCCCCTGGCCAGGCAACGTTCGGGAACTGCGCAATGTCATCGAAAATCTCGTCCTCCTCTCCACGAACCCAACCGTCGAACTCGAACACCTCCCTTCCGAACTAATCGGCTCGGCGGTCGCTCTGCCCAGATCGGCCCCCTCCCTGTCCGCGGGGATGTCGCTCCGTGACGCCGAGAAACTGCTGATCGGAAAAACCCTGGAGCAGACCGGCGGCAACCGAGATCAAGCCGCCACAATCCTGGGGATCGGTGTCCGAACCCTTTACCGCAAGATCAAGGAATACGATCTGCGCTGACTCCCACGGTCCGGAGTTTGGGATTTTCCCTCCCAGGTCAACCCGGTCGCTACGGCACACCCCCCCGAATGGAAGTGCCATCCTGACCTCGAGACGGAATGAGTCAAATTCATTACCCATTTACCGGCAAAGACTTACGCAATCCCCACTCCTTGGCACAAGAAATGCTATACCGAGGGGTGTCGCCACCTAGCGACCGTCCCGTTCGAATTCACTCCAGACAAGTAAGGAGATCATCATGTCCAAAATCATCGGCATCGACCTCGGAACCACCAACTCCGTAGTCGCCATCATGGAAGGGGGCCAGCCTCAGGTCCTCGAAAACGCGGAAGGCCACCGTACGACCCCTTCGGTCGTCGCCGTCACCGAAGACAAGGAACGCCTTGTCGGGCAGGTCGCCAAGCGTCAGGCCGTTACCAACCCCAAGAACACCGTCTTTTCCATCAAACGTTTCATGGGGCGTCGTCACAACGAGGTGTCCCAGGAAGAGAAAACCGTCCCCTACCAGGTCGTCGGCGATCCCGAAGAGCTGGTCAAAGTCGAAGTGCGCGGCAAAGCGTACACTCCCCCGGAGATCAGCGCCTGGATTCTCCAGAAGCTGAAAGAGCAGGCCGAAGACCATCTGGGAGCCGAGGTCACCGAAGCGGTCATCACCGTCCCGGCCTACTTCAACGACAGCCAGCGTCAGGCCACCAAGGACGCCGGTCGCATCGCGGGTCTCGAAGTCAAGCGGATCATCAACGAGCCCACCGCCGCGGCCCTCGCCTACGGACTCAAAACCGACAAGAACCAGAAGATCGCCATCTACGATTTTGGTGGCGGTACCTTCGACATTTCGGTGCTCGAGTGCGGAGACGGCGTCTTCGAGGTCAAAGCCACCAGTGGCGACACCCACCTCGGTGGAGACGACCTCGACGAGGTCCTGATCCACTTCGTAGCCGAGGAATTCCGCAAAGAGCACGGCATCAATCTTCTCGAGGACCAGATGGCTCTCCAACGCCTCAAGGAAGCCTGCGAGAAGGCCAAGTGCGAACTCTCCTCGACCACCCAGACCGAGGTCAACCTCCCCTTCATCACCGCCGATCAGACCGGCCCCAAGCACCTTCTGCGCAAGCTCACCCGGGCCGAATTCGAGAAGCTGATCGATCCCCTGCTCGAACGGACCCGTCAGCCGTGTGAAAAAGCGATGCGCGACTCCAACCTCAAACCGGGCGAAATCGACGAGATTCTCCTCGTTGGCGGATCGACCCGCGTTCCGGCCGTGCAGGCCCTCGCCAAGGAGATCTTCGGCAAAGAACCCAACCGGAGCGTCAATCCCGACGAGGTCGTTTCCCTCGGCGCCGCCATCCAGGCCGGCATTCTGATGGGCGACGATGATCTCAAGGACGTGCTCCTTCTCGACGTCACCCCGCTCTCGCTGGGCATCGAAACCCTCGGCGGCGTGATGACCAAGCTCATCGAACGCAACACCACCATTCCGCACGAGAAGAAGGAAGTCTTCTCCACCGCGGCCGACAACCAGCCGGCGGTCGAGATCCTCGTCCTCCAGGGCGAACGAGAAATGGCTTCCGACAACCGCAGACTGGGCAACTTCCAGTTGACCGGCATCGCACCCGCCCCGCGCGGCATTCCCAAGATCGAGGTCACCTTCAAGATGGACGCCAACGGCATCCTGAACGTCAACGCCAAGGACATGGGAACCGGCAAGGAGCAGACGATCGAGATCCAGAGTTCCAGCGGATTAGATGATGCTGACATCGATCGGATGACCCGGGAAGCCGAGGAACACGCCGCCGAGGACAAGAAAAAGCGTGAACTCGTCGACGCCAAGAACATGGCCGACAGTCTCGCCCACCAGACCGAAAAAACCCTCGAAGAACACGGAGAGAAAATCTCCGACGAGGAGAAGAAGAAGATTGAAGACGCCATCACCGGCCTCAAGAAGGCCGCTGAGGACGACGATCTCCAGGCCATCCAGACGGCCACCCAGACCCTCCAGACCGACGCCCAGGCGATCGGCAAAATCCTCTACGAGGAAATGGCTCAGCAGCAAGGCGCTGCCGAAGGCGCTCCCCAGGGGGAGCCGGCCGGAGCCACCGCCGGCGGAGGTGACGGCGATGTGATCGACGCCGAATTCGAGGTCAAGGAGGACGCGGCCAAATAGTCCGCTCTCTCACTCGACCGAAAGCCTGACCCCTCGGGGTCCGAGGCCTACGCCTCGGACCCCGATTGTTTTTCAGCCTCCAGCCCGTGGAGCGACCTCTTCTCCATCGGCGTGATTCTCTACGAACGGATGGTCGGAACTCGACCCTTCCAGGGACGAAACGCCTTCGAAATCCAGCAGGCCATTGTTAAAAATCCGGCCCCCAGCCTGAAGGCAAAGGTTCCGTCCCTCTCCGAACCGCTCGACGCTCTCTGCCATCGCGCCCAGGCCAAAAATCCCGAGGACCGGTTTCCCGGCGCGAAAGAGATGGCCACGACCCTCGAGGAGCCCCTCGGTCCGAAAATCTGAACGATCCTTTTCTCGGTTCGCTTCGGGTATCATGACGCCCGATGATCGAGGCTCAGGGACTTTCCAAGACCTACGGGAATATACACGCGCTGAAAGAGGTCTCCTTCGAGGCCCATCCCGGTGAAATTCTCGGAGTCCTCGGCCCCAACGGAGCGGGGAAAACGACGACCTTGCGTATCCTCTCCACCCTGCTACCAGCGACATCAGGATCCGCGCGAGTCGCGGGTTTCGACGTTGCCCGGGATTCGATCGAAGTCCGTCGTCGCATCGGATATCTCCCCGAATCCAACCCGCTGCCCGAAGAGATGAGAGTCATTGAATACCTCGATTATCGCGGCCAGTTGAAGGGGCTTTTTCCCAGAGCCGCCCGACGCACGAAGATCGAAGAGATCCTCCAGCGATGCCAGGTCGTCGATGTACGCCAGCGTATCTTGGGACAACTTTCCAAAGGTTATCGCCAACGAGTCGGTCTCGCCGACGCGCTCCTGGCCGACCCTCCAGTCGTGGTGTTAGACGAACCGACCTCCGGCCTCGACCCCCATCAGGTCCGCCACCTGCGAGCCATCGTCCGAGAACTCCGCGAAGACAAGACCGTACTGCTGTGTACGCATATCCTCTCGGAAGCTTCCGTCCTCTGCGACCGATTGCTGGTGATCGATCGGGGTCAGATCGTCGGCTCGGGCACCATGAAGGAGCTGGCCGAAACTCACTCCGTTCCCTCCGGGCCCGACGCGCTCGAAGAGATCTTCATCCGCATCACGAAGGGGGGAGAAGCGGAATGAGGCCCTTTGCTGTTCTCCTTCGTCGCGAGGTCCACGCTTACGCCGTAAGTCCGCTGACTTATCTCGTCTTGACTCTCTTCTGGCTCATGCAGGGATTCCTGTTCTTTCTCTACGTCGAAACCTCGCGGGGAGACTACTCGACCATCGTCCGCGCCACATTCAGCTCCAACTTCTTTTTCATCCTCATCACCCTCGCGCCTCCGCTCCTGACCATGCGACTCTTCGCCGAGGAAAAACGACGCGGCACCCTCGAAGTTCTACTCACCGCCCCGGTCACCAATCTCCAGGTTGTTCTCTCCAAGTTCTTCGCCAGCTGGATCCTTTTCGGGGGACTCTGGCTACCCGTTGCCCTCCATTTCCTGGTCCTTTCCAGCTACGGTTCCGCTCCTCACTGGGGACCCATCGGCACTGGAATTCTGGGAACCCTTCTGGTCGGAAGCTTCTACTGTTCGATCGGCCTCTTCGCCAGCGTCATCAGCGACGAGCAGATGATCTCCGCCGTAGTTTCGGTCGTGCTGTGCCTGAGCCTCCTCTTTCTTCACTTTCTTCATTTCCTCGGCCCCCCGGCCGACATCATCCCCTACTTGCGCCACACATCGATCCCCTTTCATTTCCACGATCTGGCCAAAGGGATCCTGGATACCCGCGCGCTTACCTTCTTTCTCAGCGGCACGCTGTTCTTCCTTTTCGTAAGCTGGAAAATGCTCCAGACGAGACAGTGGAGAAGCCCTTGAGTAACTCCAAACCCTCCCCCAGCTTCGGTTCGAAGAAGCGAACACTCTACAGCGCGGAAACGCTTCTGGCCCTCGTAGCCGCTCTCGCCCTCCTCATTCTGTCCAACTACCTAGGCGCTCGACACTACACCCGTTTCGATCTGTCGGGAGTGGGCGCTTTCACTCTCAGTCCCAAGACTCTCAACGTACTCGAAGAACTCGATGTCGACATCGATGTGGTGTTTCTGTTCGATCCCGCCGCCGCCGAACTCCCGTTCGATCGCGATCTGGTGGAATCCGCGGCCGGCATGACCCGAGACCTCCTCGACGAATACATGGCGGTCAGCTCTCGCATCCACAAGACCACACTCGAGATCCACCGCGATCTGGACCGGGTCAAACAGTTGGTGGAACGATATTCGATCCGGCGACGCAATGTAGTGTTGCTCGTCTCCGGGTCTCGCCACCGGATCATCCCGATCGAAGAACTCGCCCGGCCCACCGCCTTCGGTTTCGGCCCCCAAGACCGCAGAATCGAAAGTTTCACCGGTGAGGAAGCGATGACCAGCGGCATTCTCCGACTCACCCGCGAATCCTCCTTTCGCCTCTACTGGACTCAGGGACACGGTGAAAAAGATCCCGAGAACGAAAACAAGCGCCTGGCCAAGCAGCTCCAACTCGACGGATACGAACTCGAATCCCTCGACCTGCAAGCGGTAAAACAGATTCCCGAGGATGCTCGAATCGTGATCATCAACGGACCTCGTCGCACTTTTCTCCCCCAGGAGATCGAGTTGCTGAAAAGCTATCTCCTGGAGGGTGGGCGGCTCTTTCTCGCTCTCGAGCCCACAGTCACCACCGGACTGGAAGCGATATCTCAATGGTTCCAGGTGGAGCCGAGAGATGACTTGGTCGTACACCGCGCTCGTCAAGCCCGCCAGGGGGGTGAAGGCAAGATCCTACTCGAGTTGGCCGCGGACACCCGAGTTCTCACCAACGACCTTGCCAAGGAGCATCCGGTCACGGCCTTCCTCCACCGTCGCAATATCGGGGTGTTTCTCCCCGAAGCCCGCTCACTCACCTCGACGACAGACCCTCTCGAAGGCGATGTCCGAGTCTGGCCCCTGATCCGTTCCTCGGAGGAGTCCTGGAGCGAATCCTCATATCGGGAGGAAGAGGTGCGTCCCGACGAAACCGACCCCAAGGGTCCTCTGACCCTCGCCTTTGCCGCTCGTCGCTACCTGGGTCCGGCAGACGAATCGGGTCAACGTCCCCATGCCCAAGCGATTTTGATCGGAGACTCCGACTTCACCGACGACCGTGCGATCGAATACCACGGCAACCTCGATCTTGCCCAGGCCATGATCAGTTGGCTCGCCGGCCGGGAACGCCTGATCGAGATCAACCCCCGCGCCACGGACCAACGACGAATCGAACTCGATGAGGACCAGCGGGCCCAGATGGGGCGTCTGGTTCTGGTCATTCTTCCACTCCTCGCCTTCACCGGGGGCGTTGGGGTCTGGCTGATCCGACGTCGGTAAAACGCTTATGAACCCCAAGAGCACCGCACTCCTCATCCTCCTGGCATTGGGACTCTCCGCCTATGTGCTCTTGCACGAAATCGACGTGCCGTTCCAGGAGGGGGCCGAACAGATCTTCCCCGGACTCCAAGCTCAAGCCATCACTCAACTCACCATCGAACACTCGGGATTCGCGCCCCTCGAACTCCACCGAATTCCGGAAAGCGAAAACTGGATGATCACCGCTCCGGTCCGGGATCAAGCCGATTCGGTAGAGTTGCACCGCCTTCTCGAAGCGATCACCCACCTGCCCGCCAATACCCTGAATGGGATCGAAGAGTCCGATTCCCACGGACTCGCTTCCCCTCGCACCCGAATCCGCTTTCGAACGAAAGATAATGAAAAGACAATATCGCTAGGATCCGCAGGCCCTCTGAACCAGATCACCTACGTACGAGTGGACCCCGGGAAAACTCTCCTGGCTATCCCCAGCGAGGAAAGCGAAATTCTTTCTCCGACTCTTCACTCCCTACGCGACCGATCTCTGGTTCGATTCCCCATCCACCTCGTGCGTACAATCCGTGTCAAAGCTGGCGCCCTGAGCCCTTCCGGCCAAGATGCCAGCTACACTCTGAAGCGGGGAGATCGCAAGTCGGCCTGGCTCTTTTCTTCTCCCATCGCCGACCCGGCGGATCCCAAATCGGTGCGACAACTTCTGAACGGATTGAGAAACCTCCAAGCCCAAAAATTCGCGGAGGGAGCCCCTCCGGACCTGGCCCTCCACGGTCTCACACCTCCTAAATGGCGCATCGTTTTGGAACTCGAAGAAGGCTACCGCGTGGGACCGATCGAGATCGGTCGACCGAGCGGACCTCAAAACAAGACCCACGTCCGAATCGAGGGTCGTGACGCGATCCTTCAGATCGACTCGAAAATTTTCTCTCAGATCGAGCAGCCCCAAGAACTACGCAGCCGAGACCTCATTCACCGATTCCCTTCGCCCCTGGCCCGAGTCATTTTCTCTCGCCCCGATGGCAGCCACTGGACCTTGCTTCGCGTGAAGTCTGGTTGGACCATTCTCGACCAGAAGCCGGATGGTACCCACCTACGTGAATCGGCCGACAAGCGATCTGTCCAGAAACTCATCGACAGGATCCGAAACGCCCGGATCGAGTCGATCGAGGCCGATGGAGTCGGCTCTCCCCCCCCAGTCCGCTACGGCCTGACTCCGGCCCGGGTTACCGTTCAGCTTTTAGCCCCGGATCATACCGAAGGGCTGACGGTGATCTATATCGGGTCTCCAACAAAAAGCTCTCCCGACAAAACCTACGTACAGCTCTCGGAACGCCCGGGCTCCGTCTTCACCATCGACACTGAACTCGCGAATCATCTGGTCGGAACCCAACGCCCCGAATGGCTTCCGCTGAGTTCTCGATAGTCTGACGATCAGACTTCAGCGTGGGAACCAGGGCACAAAGGCGTTGGTTCTTCTCACGTAATCCGCGTACCCGGGTTTTTCCTCGCTCAAAGTTGCCTCTAACATCGGCACCCCCGAAACGCGGAGCAAGAGAAAGCTCAGCACTCCCGGTCCGATCAAGCACCACCAGACCCCACCAGCCGAACAAGCCACCAGACCGATCCCCCACCAAAGTAAGGCCTCACCGAAGTAGTTGGGGTGGCGACTGTACCTCCAGACACCGGAAATCAACAAGGCCCCAGGATCCGTTTCTCGGGCCCGAAACCGAGCCAGCTGCCAGTCCGCGACAACCTCGAAACCGAGTCCGATGACATAAAGAAGCAGTCCGATCCCATCCCAAACGCCCAGATCTTCCGGTCCTCCGAAAACTACCGCGACCTGAACCGGCCAGGAGATCAGCCAGAGCAGAAATCCCTGTAGGAAAAAGACGATGACCAAACTGCGAAGAGGCCAACGCTCCCCGTGCCGATTGCGCATGGCCAGATACCGTCGATCCTCACCTCGACCCCAGTTGCGGTAAGCCAGGTAGGCCCCCAGGCGGATTCCCCAGAGCCCAACCATCCCCAGCATCATTCCACGTCGCATATCGAGGGGCTGGCCCGACACCTTCCAGACCACCAGCGCCAGAAAGAAAAAACCGGGCCCCCAGGCCACATCGACAATGCTCGAGTCGGAAAGTCGCAAACTCAGCCCCCACAACAAGAGGAAAACGACCAGCACTGACAACCCGCCCATCGCCGAAGATCCGATCAATAGAGACATCTTTTCCCCATATCTACACCCATAAAAGTCGCCCGGCACTCTCGTCCGCGTCTCTCCAAGTATCACTCAGTCGGAACGGTCAAACTCCTGCTGAATCATCAGGAGGAAGAAAGCCACCGCTTCATCACTCGGATGTCGAGCGTACAGCTTCCGCAAATGGCCGCGGGATTCCAGATATTCACGCCGAAAGAAACAGACCACCGCCAGGAAAAAACGGGGCTCCCGTTCCGCTCCGTGCATCTCGACATACTTCCTTAACCGGGCCAGCGACGCGGACTCCACGCCCTCGGGAAAGCCTCCGTTCGACAGATCGAAGGTAAACGTTTTCCAATTCTCTGACGCATCCATTGCGTTTCGGACAGCCCTGCCAGCCGCGTCAAAACGTCCCAGAAAATATTCGGCGCGAGCCAATTGCAACGAACCGTAAACCGGATCCCCCTCCTCTTGCAGCCAGCGAACCAGGATTTCCCGAGCTCGCTCGAAGTGACCGTTCTCGAAACACCAACGGAGACGGGTTTCCCGATCCATACCGCGCGTTGGATCCTCTTCCCCCGCGCGAGGCCCATCCGGAACCGGCAAATGCTCTTCTCCGGCGGATCGTCGTTTCTCGATCTGCTCCAGAATCCGAACCGTCGCCCGGTCCTCCTGCCGATGCTTTCGTATCGCCAGAAACACGAGCCGAGCTTCCTCGAGATGCCCCGAATACAACGCATTAAACCCGTAAAGCCAGAGGGCGTCCGAACCCTGAGGATGGGTTTCGATCCAGGAAGCCAACCGTTCTTGATGCTTCAAAAAATCCGTCGGATCGGAATAGATGGCGTGCCGATCCAGTCTTTTTTCCAGCAGGGAGGGAAAACGGAGTATCGCTCGTCGGAGGAGCCTGCCTGCGAGTTGGTAATGACCGATAGCGAACAGGGCCTGACAGAACTCGATCCGGGCGATCGGATTATCCGGATCCTGAAGAGTCGCCTCGCAGAAACTGCGAGCCGCCGAAGAAAATCGACCCTCCGAAAACGCCCGATACCCTCGGGTCATCGGGTCGGTGTAATTTCCGGTCTTCGGATCACGATGGGAGGGGTAACGAGCACGAACCAACCCGTCTCCTTCGGGCATCATCCATCGCAGTAAACGACGGGCCAGAGCGGCGACCCTCGATTCCTGGCGCACAAGACTTTCGAGTCGATTTCGAGCCCGATCGGACCGCCCCATCGCGTGGTCACAGAATCCCGAGAGCAAAACCTGCTCTGGAGCGGGTTCGGATCCGGCAACGGACGACTCCAGTCCATTCAGATTCGAACGAAGTTCGTCGGAGTCGCGGACGTAAAGAGGAAGACGCAGCGGCACCTTTCTCCAGACCAATGCCACCGAGAGAGCACGAACCAGAGCTCCACTCGCCGCCTTCATCTCCCCCTCGACGAGACGAGAGAAACAGAGCAGCAAATGAGAACGAGGATCCAGAGGATACTTTTCAGCTTGAATGAAAAACGCCCGTGAAGCCTCTGTGTAACGACCGGACTCGAACGCTTCGATCCCCTTGTGAATCTCGGGCCGCACTCCCGCCTCGAAACCGGAACCGGCGGAATCCAGAGCGGTAGAGAAAGCCTCCAGGTCCGAGGAAAGAGGGGACTGTGCCCCCAACACCGATGCAAATAGGAGGAAAATCCCTCCCTCGAGAATCCGGAGTGCCACCGTTGGTTTCATCGGACGTCAATCACCCCCGAAGAACGAGCAGCGACCTTTCTCGGATTACCTGGCATCGGAGAGAGCCGAGAAAACGGATTGGGCTTTCCCCGCAACTCTTCCTGGATCTCATTCATGAGTCGCACCTCCAGCGTGCGATCGAAATCCAGATTGTGCCACTTTATGTGCGGCTGACGAATCGTCCGCGCGTGCCCCAAGGGATCGGAAAGATCCATCTGAAGAGTCGCCCGGACCTGAGGTTCGAAGAACCCGTCTTCATTTTCGACCACCTGCCCAACAATTTTTGTACGGGTCATCTGCCCACCACGATCTCGCAGCCGACTGGTGGCCACGATGTAACCGTCCTCATAGCGACTGACCCGGATCAGAAAGTATTTTTGCAACACACTGTATGTGGCTTTCCAGACGGCCCGATACTCCGAATACGAACCGATCGGTGCCACAGTATTTTCAAACCCCGCCTCTTCAGGAATCGGATGTCGATCGGCACACCCGAAGCCAAAAACCAGCGCCCCCATTAGCAGAAAAACACTTTTCCTCTTCGCCATACTCACCTCCTTCGAGACGTGGATTCGTTCACCGGCGCCTCTCCTCCGGCAACCGGAGTCCTCCAGAACCGAGCCAAACCCTGTTCTTTCTGGAAATAATCCGGCACATAACGGTAGTAGATTTCGAGTGTCAGCACATTGATTGCTGTCACGTAAATACGTCCCCCATTGGGCCCCCATTTGCTATCGGTCGACCAAGATCCCGCCGCACAACCCTTTCGGATCTGCGTCTTCACGAGCGCAGCATGCATCCGAACATTCCAAGACGCCCAGTCTTCACTTCCGGCCAAAAATGTCGCGAGTGTTCCGTAGTACCACCTGTAATAGGAATTATGGATAGAACTGCGCCGCTGCCAATCGGGTGGATGACTCCGTAACGACGCGATCTGACGCCGGACAATCGGGTTCTGTCGACTCAACCCCAGAAGCAATCGGCTACACGCTCCCACCGCGACCAGAGATCGCGATTGCCGATTCCTGCGTACACCGACATCGGCATAGACCACAGAACCGTCCGCTTGGGTCATCTGTCGGAAGTGGCGAATCACCCCCCGAACGAGTTTCTCTGGAACCGGGACCTGCGCCACCAATGCGGCCTTGATCGCTTGAACAGCGAACCCCGTGATCGAACTGTCATTTCGCTCTTCCTCGGCAAAAGGCGTGTAGGTCCATCCTCCTCCCGACTGCTGCGAACGAGCGAGAAATTCGATCCCACGGGCCACCGGTTGGAGAAAGCGGGTATCCCGGGTCATCCCGTAAGCTTCGGCCAGAGCGAGAAGAGAGATCGTGTGATTGTAGAGATTCCCTTGCCGGGAATATTCATTGTCCCCATCGAGCAACCCGGAGGAGGCCTGACAGGAGAGAAGAAATTCCAGCCCGCGCCGGACCACCTCTTTGTGTTCACCCATCTGATGCGTTTGCCCGACCCCCAGAAAAGCCAGGATGGCGAGACCGGTTTGCGCGGGATCGAAACTGGCCAACCCCTGCCCCGAACAGCGAGAACCCCCGCGGCATCGTCCATGAAAACCGTTGGCGTCCCAGCGGCCATCACTCGATTGATGTTGTGCCAACCAATCGAGCCCGAGATCGACCGCCTGTTCGGACTCCGGAGTTCCCCCGTAACGACCGACAGCCTGCCCACGCCCCCAGGTGGTTCGGTGAGCGAAGACGGAGGAACGCGTGGCCTGTAAAGCTCGAACTCTTTCCAGAACCGTAAGCGTGGCGGACGGGTCGAGTAGCGGACGACTCCTCGCATCGGTCCGTCGACCGCGATTTCCCCCCAAACCGATGCGCTGATCGCGCCGTTGCGATTCGATGGGAGTCTGGATCTTGGAATCCATTTTCGCCTCCAGGTCGAGTTCATGAGATAACTCGCGTACCTGGGACTCCTCGTCAAGAGTTTGTTCAATCGGATCCGAATGATCTCCAGGAAGCTGAAGTGAAATCGAAAGCGTTGTCGGGTTGGGATCCGCCTGCGGGACAGGAAAGAGCAGCCAACGAATCGCCACCCAAAAAACGAACAGATGAGCCAAACAAGAAAGAACCACCGGAGGGCTTTGACGAAGACGAATGATCCAGGAAACGTTGCTCTCGGAAGCGGAGAGTTCCGGGTGAATGGAGGAAGAGAGCAAACGTCCCGAACCCTTTTCCTTCAGGGTTGACGGATTCATCGAGTCCCCCGATCCGAAGGAGGCGACTTCTTCTTCCGTTCATTTCTTTCCCCAATCCGTTTCACCGCCTGCTTGACCGCATGACGCAGTAGGAGGTTACTATCATCGGAAAGTTTCCGAAGCGCCGGCAATGAATCCGAATCGCCCAAACGCCCCAAAATCTCCGCCGCGACCGTTCGGACCAGATCCTCATCGTCCCCTTCCAGACGCTCCCGAACCAGACGAACCTGTTCCGGGTCTCTGAGGCGGTCGATCCGGGCAAGCGCCTCCAGGCGCTCGACGATAGTCCCGTTCGTGAACACGGTTTCGAGACGTTGTGTCAGCGCCCTCTGAAGACGCCGCGGAGAAAGTCCACTGGACTCTATGCGACTTCTCGACGAGGAAGATCCTCCCTTGCGAGCGGGAGCCGCTGCCGAGGAGGCGAGCTTTTCTCTGGCCGCTTCCAGAGACGCAATCCTTTTTTCGAGTTGCCGAATCTCTCCCTCCTTCTCCGAGCGAGAAACGGCCTGTAACAAAATCTCCAACCGCTCCAGCCGGGCCTCCATCCGTTCGGCAAATTCCGTCTCGATCCGATCAGGAACCGGACCCGAGTCGCTCGCTGGCTCCCAGTGAGTCAGCAAAAGCAACACGAGAACGGGAGCGACCACAAACAGCAAAACCGCGCTCCCTACAAGCTGCAAATCGAAACTTTTCTTGCCCTTGCGTTCACTTCGAAGCCGACAGAGAGGGCACGTAACCGCACCTTCGACCACCCGAGCTTTTCCGGTTCGCAGATGCTCTGCGGAAAAAACCTGGCCGCAAGAATCACAAGAAATTTCCTCCGGAGCCGTTCGTGTCCTCCCTCCATCGGGAAAACCGGGGCGTACATCACGCTCCCCACTCCCAGGAATCAAAGATGAACCGGGGATTGATCCCTTTTGTTCTCGACCTGTGTTTTCCATCACTCTCTTTCCAGAAGAAAACTCTCTGTGACGCGAAGGTTCCCTTCCCCCTTCAGTATAAGACCCTCGAAAATATGCGACAACCGGAGGAAATCCCCGCTCCAGTCGGTGTTTCTCTCGCACCGAAGAAAGGAAATCCGTAAACTGTCCCGCTCGTCGCCGGAACGGAAATCCGGCTTGATACATTTTCGACCCACTCACGCCTCTCTCAACAAGCGGGATAACGTGCTGGCCACTCGATATCTGTCCCTCGGATTTGCCTTCCTGGGGCGCAATGTAATCTCCTTCTTATCGGAAACCGGTTCCTCACTGGAAACCCTCGGTCGTTCGGTTCGCTCGATAGTAACCCTCCGGTGCAAGTGGCGTCGTAGCATGGACCAGATCGTACATATTGGGGTCGGGTCCATCCCTATCGTCACCATCGCCACCTTCTTTGTCGGCATGGTGATGGCCGTGCATGTTTCGACCGCTCTGGCCCAGTTCGGGGTGAGCCTGACCGTCGCCAGTATCGTCTGCGCTAGCATCTTGCGCGAACTCGCTCCGATCTTTGCCGCCCTGCTCATCGCCGGCCGAGCGGGAGCGGGAATCACGGCGGAACTGGGAGCAATGCAAATTTCCGGTCAACTACTCGCCATGCGTTCGCTCTCTTTGTCTGTAGAAGACGAACTGATCGCCCCTCGATTTCTGGCCACGATCTTGAGCCTGGTCTCCATCACTCTTCTGGCCGGCATCTCTGGAATTCTCGGTGGGTATATCGTGGGCATCGGTCATCTCGACATTCCGTTTGCCACCTACCACGGTAAAACACTCGATTCACTCGACTCGCTCGATCTCTACTGCGGTCTCTTCAAATCGGTCTTCTTTGGCCTGGTCATCGCGATTGTCGGTTGTCATTACGGCCTCTCGGCACGCGGCGGCGCCAGCCAACTAGGCATCAACACCAAACGTTCAGTCGTCACGGCCAGTTTTGTCATTTTAGTCAGCAACTTTTTTCTCACCAAAGCGTTCATCCACCTCTTCGAATGATCACCATTCACGATTTCGCCAAATCTTACGGGGACGTAAAAATCCTCCAGGACATCGAACTGAAGGTCGATACTGGTGAGGCGCTGGTATTGATCGGCCCTTCAGGATGCGGAAAGAGCACCCTTCTTCGGCACGTCGCCGGAATCGAAGATGAATCGTCCGGCCCATTTTCAGGACGCATCGACGTGGGGGATGTTCAGGACCTTCTCCGCTGGCCCGAGCAGAAACTTCTCCATCAGCGAATCCGGGGAAATCGAATCGGCATGCTGTTTCAAGAAGGGGCCCTGTTCGACTTTTGTAATGTGGAGGAAAACCTTTCCTGGCCACTGCGAGAAAATCACAAACTTTCACCGACCGAGATCCTCGACCGAATCCAGTCCACTCTGGAGCAGGTCGAAATGCATCGGATCCGAGGTCTTCTATCCAAAGAAATCCGTGAGCTCTCCGGCGGCCAAAAACGGCGGATCGCCCTGGCCCGCTCCCTTCTCCTGGAACCCGATACCATGCTTTACGACGAGCCGACCGCGGGCCTCGATCCCCCGGTGGCCATGGACATCGCGAAACTCATCCGTCGATTGTCCGAATCCAGAGGACTCACCAGCATCACAGCCACTCACGACATGAATTCTGCCCGAATCATCGCGGACAGGGTATGCTTCATGAGAGACGGCCAGATCCGTTTTATCGGCCGAATCGACGAGTGCGAAACACACCCCGAAATCCGTCACTTCCTCCAGGGAGAGGTCGACTATGCAGCCCAAACGATTCAGTAGCCCAATTCTCGTCGGTCTCCTTACCCTGCTCACTCTGGGAGCGGCTGCTCTTTACGTCACATTCCTCTCCCAGGGAGAGCAAGCGATCGGCCCCCATGTGCAGATCCAGGTCCGATTTCGGGATGTTTCCGGCCTCCGCCCCGGCTCGGAAGTCAAACTGGCCGGTTTCCGAGTCGGATCCGTCAACTCAATCACCATCGATTCCACCCCAGAAGACGGTCCCCACTACCTGGCCATCCTCCGGATCCAGGATGAAGAGGATTATCGGAAATGGTTGCGAACCAGCAGTTCCATCACCATCGCCAGCACGAATTTGCTTGGAGACAAACATGTCGAAATCGGATTCGGCTCCCTGGACACTCCGAAACTGACCTCGGGAAGTACCGTCTGGGGAAAAGAGCCGATCCAGATCGGGTCGATCCTCGAGGAGATGACCCAGACCATCGGTCATATCAAAACGATCAGTCTATCGCTCCGTAAAGGGCTGGCCGGAGAAGACGGATCGGTGGACAACTTCAGCCATCTCCTCGGCAATCTGCGTGAAGCTTCCAACCACCTCACAAATATCAGCAAAGGTGTGAACCAGATCATCGGCAACGAACCCGCTGAAGGGGTCGATGTCCAGACCCTCCTCATCGATCTCAAGCGAGCCACGTCGGACATTCGAGAGATCACTCGACTCGTGAGAGGCTCGATTTCAGGACCTGAAGGACAACCTGCAGATCTTCACCAGATGATCAGTAATCTGCAAAAAACAGCCAGCAACACTTCAGAGGCCAGTCGAGAATTACGGACCATGCTCGGACAAAATGACACCGGCAAGCCGGTCGATATCCAGCAAACCCTTCAGAATATCGAGGAAAGCGCGGCCAACCTGCGAGACATCACTCGGGGACTCAAAAGCGTTCTTCCCGATCGTTGGTTCAATAGAAAATAGACATCGCCGCTATCGGCTCATCGGATTCGAGCCGGATTGGCGTCCGCGACCGGATCACCATAGACCACATAGGCCAACCAGGCTGGTGAACCCCGTCGCAAACCGATCATCTTCACTGCCAATCGAGCCAGACGGACCGCGTGCCCGAGTACCTGGCGATTGAGAAGGTTCATGTAGAAGGATCGCGCGAATTCATGCGCCAGATCTTCTTCGACACTCCAGATGGCGCCGGTAAACACCGAAGCCCCCGTACGCAGAAAAGCTCGGGCCCAAACCTCCGGATCCAACGGCACACCTCCGCCATGACCGGTATCACTCGAATTCATGAAAACCAGAGGTCGATTCAGAAAAGACAATTCAACTCCCCTGCTGATCGAACCGGGCTCCATACGCTCCCCGGAAGAGAACGGAAGAGATTTCATCGAATCCGCCTCTTTGAAAGGTCCTCGACACGAAATATGCAACGAACAGAGTTCGTTGATATCTTCCATCCAAGCGCGAAATCCTTTCAAGCTATTATCCAGATCTTTGTACTCGATCAGTGAAAAGGCGGAGAGAAAACGGGCATCGCTATGGCTGGACTCTTCCCTTTTTCCGATATCAATCGACAAGACCCGGCCCTCGGCTACAGGAAATTCACAATAAGGAGCGGGGCCAGAAAACCACCGAGCTATGGCATAACGTTCTCCCAGGTGAGGATCTTCGAATGCCGGCTGAGTCCGATACGGCTTGATCGCCTCCCAGGGGATCTCGTGTTCCCCAGATACGACCTGAATACTCTGAATACGCTCCCGGAGTTCCCAGTAAAGATTCTGCAGCGGCTTGGGAAAGAATGCATCGTAAAGATCGCGACCGATTTGCGCGTAATGCTGAACGGTTTCCGACAGGTCACTCTCCTCGGGAGGGGGCGCAAACAATTTCTGTCGCCAGGACTCCGGGCTACCACTTTCCTCGTACCGAATCGAGCCCGCCTCCTGATAATGGCAGGTCAAGGAGTCGATCGGAGAATACAGGTGATAACAAAGATCGGTTGAGTCCCCATCCGGAAATCGTTCGACCATCAGATATAGATCGGGAGCCTTGCCCGCGGGACGAATCGAGATCTCCGCCTGGAGGGTCCTGGAGTCTGCCGACTCCCCTTCCTTCTGAACCTCGACGTCAAGAGCCATCCGTCCGGCATACCCTCCATGACAGAAGAAGCTGAAAAGAACTCGCAGCGGGCCGGAGCGTTCCGGAGTGATCTCCCAGCTCACCTCCGCCGGCTCTTCATCTCGAGCGACCCGAATGGAGGCGACGGTCATATCCTCTTCGACAGACACCGACTGCGCAGCGACAAACACCTGGATCTCGTACGATTCACTTCCCGCCCGACCGAGCATCGTAAATTCGGCTCGCATCGCCTTGACATCATCCTCTGGCAGAACGCGTAGCTGGACCGACGCGGGTTTCCCCTCGACCCAGACCTCCGGGGAAACCATCTCCACTCGTTTTCGAATTTCCCGATGAGCTCCAAAAAGGATCTCGGTGGATTCATCCGGATAGTAAGTTTCATCGAGGCCAAAAGCGCTCATCAAGACCTCAACCTTGAAAGAAGAAGGCAGAACAACGTTGGATTGGGTGTCGTCCACCCGCCCCTGTCACGATCACCTGGAAACACAAGTCCATGAATGAACATTCTATCCCGTTCAGAAGATTGCCTTCAAGACGCCTCTGAAAGAGATAACGAACTCGAACTTTCGAATTGAACTGGTCCGGAGCCCCTCCTACAATCCCTGCCCATCTGAAGGTATCCCTCCGAACCCCGGAGAACGAGCCCTAAACAGATACATGGAGAATATACATGAAGTGTGTGGTCTGCTTGAAACGAGTACCCGATACCGGAACACGAATCAAAATCGACTCCAGCGGAACAGCGATCGACGACACCGATGTGGAATGGATTGTCAATCCATACGATGAATTCGCGATTACAGAAGCGCTAACCCATCGCGGAAGCGATGGTGAAGTCATCATTCTTGCGCTCGGCCCCGAAGAGACCACCAAGGAGATCCGTACCGCTCTGGCCATGGGCGCCGACCAAGGGATTCTCCTGCAAGTCCAACGCCCACCGACCGACCCGCTGCAAACCGCGCAAGTGCTTGCGAGTGCCCTGAAAGAACTCGAATTCGATCTGCTCTTCTTCGGATGTCGCGGAGTCGATGACGACAACTGTGCGGTCGGACCGATGGTGGCTTCCATCCTCGATATCCCTCTTCTATCCGACGTCATTCAGTTTGACGTCGAGGGAAGCAAAGCCACGGTTCAGCGTGAAACCGAGGGTGGCCATGAGATCGGCAACATGCCACTTCCCTGTGGAATCACCACGCAAAAAGGTCTCAATGAGCCCAAACTCCCCTCCCTCCCGGGAATCATGAAGGCCAAGAAAAAACCTCTGGAAATTCGTCCTGTCGAGTTGCCAGACTCTTCTCTGGAAATTGTAGAAATGTCGTTTCCTCCCGATCGTCCCCCGGGCAAGATCGTGGGTGAGGGCGCCGATGCGGTTCCCGAACTGATCCGAGTGCTCCAAGAAGAAGCCAAGGTTCTCTAACCTCCCCCTTTCCCCATCTGCCAAGAACCGGAGATAAATCCACCATGGGACAAAACATTCTGGCCATCGCAGAGATCCGTGATGGCGAATTTCGGTCTGTAAGTTACGAAATCATCTATCAGGCCAGAAAACTGGCCGAATCGACCGGAGGTGAGGCGATCGCCGTCGCGGTGGGATCTGGAATAACAGAAAAAGCCGCTGAACTGGGACACTGGGGCGCCCACCGAATCCTGGTTCTCGATGACCCTCGATTCGAGCAATACGCCCCCGAAGGACTCACCGAAACCGTTCTGGCCGCCGCCAAAACCTACGACCCGTCAACCATCCTCTTCCCAGCCAGTCGCCGCGGGAAAGACCTCTCACCCCGTGTCGCCGCTCGTCTCCAATCCGGCCTCCTGGTGGACTGCACAGATCTGGAAATAAGTGAAGGCCACCTGGTAGCTACCCGACCCGCTTACGCGGGGAAAGTGCTCCTGAAAATCCGCCCCAAAACCCTGCCCGCCGTGGTCAGTCTACGCCCCAAAGCCGCCGGAAAACCGGTGCGTAGCGAAGAATCAGCCGGTTCAGAAGTCGTTGCTCTCAGCGATCTCAACCTCGAAGACGCCCAACTCAAAACCCAGATCACCGGTTTCGAAGCCGCAGCAGGAAAAAAACTGGACCTCACGGAGGCCGATACCATCGTCGCGGGGGGTCGAGGACTGAAAGGCCCCGAGAACTTCAACATTCTCGAAGATCTTGCCGAAGCGCTCGGCGGCACCGTCGGTGCCAGTCGCGCCGCGGTCGATCTCGGTTGGCGCCCCCACGAAGACCAGGTCGGGCAGACCGGAAAGACCGTGAATCCCGGCCTCTATATCGCCTGCGGCATCAGCGGACAGATCCAGCACATCGCGGGCATGCGTACGAGCAGGAACATCGTCGCCATCAACAAGGATGCGGAAGCGCCCATTTTCGGCCTGGCCACCTACGGGATCGTCGGTGATCTTTTCGATGTGGTCCCTCGCCTGACCGAAGAACTTCGCAAGATCAAGGACGCCGAACATTGATTTTACCTACGGACTTTTCCATCCGAACCTATCGGGGCGGTCACGACAAGAACTTCTCATATCTGGTCGGTCCACTAGGGGGCGGAGCGGGTTTTCTCATCGACGCGGCGACCGACCCGGCGCCGATTCTGGCCGACGCTCAAAAAGACGGAACGCAAATCCAGCATATCCTTCTCACCCACACTCATGCCGACCACCTGGTCTCCATCCCGGATATCCTCGAGGCCACCGACGCGAAGGTGAGCGCTTTTCGTACAAATATCGAGGGAATCGAAGCCCCGATCCAGGCGCTGACTCACGGGAGCCAGATCGAATGTGGAAAACTTAAAATCGAGGTCCTTCACACTCCAGGACATGCAGAGGACCATCTCTGCTTTCTCCTGCAAAGACATCTTTTTACCGGTGACACTCTCTTCATCGGACGCACAGGGAGAACGGTGTTTCCTGGGTCGGACACCTCTACACTCTTTCGATCCCTTCAACTTCTCAGTTCCCTCCCCGAAGATACTCGCATCTACCCCGGCCACGATTACGGCGAGCAAGCCAGCGATATTCTGGGCGCTCAGCGCCAGAACAATCCTTTTCTTCGCGCCCAGACCGAAGCGGAGTTCTTGCAGGTCATGGCCGATTACGAAGCCAGTCGCGGTTAACCCCCACCTCCCTGTCCCGACCGATTACTCCGGGTGTACAAACCCCCGATCGATCAGAAATTGGAGTATGGAGCGCGCGTTCTCCTGAGCGGTGGAATCGACGGTCTCGATCCGGATCTCCGGGTTGCGAGGGGATTCGTAAGGATCGTCGATCCCCGTGAAACCGGTGATCTCTCCCCGACGAGCTTTCGCATAAAGCCCTTTCGTATCCCGGGATTCGCAAACTTCTAGCGGTGTATCCACGAAGACCTCGACAAAATGACCTCGTTCCATTCGGGCCCGCACATCACCCCGCGTAGATCGATAGGGACTGATGGCTGCGCAAACGACGCAACCGCCGTGTCGAACAATTTCCGAGGCTACGTAACCGATACGACGAATGTTCGTATCCCGATCCTCCCGAGAAAATCCCAGACCGTGGGAGAGGTGAGTACGAATCACATCCCCATCCAACAGGGTAACTCGCCGACCCCGTTCCAGCAGATACGCAGCCAGATTTTCCGCGGTGACCGACTTCCCGGCGCCCGAGAGTCCCGTGAGCCAGATACACACCCCCTGATGACATTTAGGCTGGTGAACATCAGCCAGCACCCGAGCGACCTCCGGACGGGTACACCACTCCGGCAGAGAACGACCCCGATCAAGGTACTCATCCCGAACCTCGGTCCCCGAAAGCGAGAGGCGAGCGACCCCCTCTTCGACTCGACTCACCTCTTCGTAGCGTTCCTCATCCGGAAGATAGACCATCGGAGAGAAGCAAAGTGGCGAAACACCGACCTCTTCGGCATGATTCCGAACCAGATCCTGAGCTTCGAACGGACCGTAAAAAGGCTGCCCCTTCGAATCGACTCCGGGACTAGCATGATCCCGACCGACAATCATCGCGTTGGCGCCATAATTCCGGCGAATAATCGCGTGCCACAACGCTTCACGCGGTCCCGCCATTCGCATGGCCAGAGGTAAAAGCGCGAGCAGATAAGGCACCGAGTCGAAATGTGCGTCGAGCAAGGTGATGTACGAACGCACCCGCGTATAGTGATCGATATCTCCCGATCGAGTCATTCCGACCACCGGATGGAGGAGCAAGGTTCCTTCGACCTGATCTACAGCCCGGCGGATCATCTCCTCGTGAGCCCGGTGAAGAGGGTTGCGAGTCTGAAACGCGACGACATTCTTTGTCCCTTCCAGTCGCTCACGAACCTCCGCGGGGGTTAGACGCAAATTCTGAAAATCCAGATGGCGAGGTCGCTGAATCACCCGCAAGGTGCCGGAAAGATTTCGTTTTCCCCAACGGGGCAACTCCGCGACTAGCGGGTGTCGGAAATCCCGGGTCCCAAAGACCTTCGTGGACATCTCTTCGGAATCCCACTCATACACCTCTTCCACCCGAAGAATCGCCAGCAATTCATTGTGCGCACTTCGCAAAGCGATTTCCGAATCGAGAGATACCGAAACATCATCCGCGACCGGAAGAGTGATGGGAATCGGGAATAGAGTCCCATCTTCCAGGCGCATTTCGTCGAGAACCCGCTGAAAGTCAGCTTGACCCATGAACGTATCCAGTGGAGAAAAAGCGCCCACCGCCAGCAGTTCCAGATCACACTGCACACGCGGAGATATCTGGATCGACGGAAGTTGCTCCCCTCGCTCCTTCTCCTCACCAAACATCTCTTTTGTCACCTCGAGATCGACGCACACTCCCCCGTAAGGGGCGATCAAACTCGACATCGGCTTGCCAGTTTCATTCATAGGCTTCATCACGACGGTTCACAGGTTTCATCATAGGTGTTTTCGAGATCATCCAAAAAACGCTCTCGATTTCTACGGTCTACCCAGAATGGAGTCGACGTCGCCATCGCGATCGATCTTCGACATCGAGTCCATTCACCGCGATCAGCGCGGACTCGAGTAGCGGCCGAGACCACGCCTCCGGACGGTCCGAGGAATTCCAACGAGCCCTCGACCGCCCCTCTTCAAGAATCGAAGAGACCACTCCGAAGGTTCCACCATCTCCTGAAGCCTGGTCCTCCAGATATTCCATCACCAGTTGATGAGCCACGACCACATCCGAGGTCCATCCGAGTAAGAGATCGCAGACCTTTTCTCCTTCGGCTGTAAACCCGACCCCCTCTTCCCCGAACTCGAGCCCGGCAACTCGGGTAAGAGTCGCCAAAACCTGCCGAAAAGAAGCTTCGGACTCTGGTGGAACAGGAAAAATTCTCTGTCCTTCCAACCACTCCGACCAGGCTTCGAACTCGCGAAACCAACCCTCTTGATCCAAACTCCCCCCCTCGAAGGACTTCAAAGCCCGAAGCGACAGCGACAGATTCCAGAACAGAAACAAAACGCTGTTGCGGTAATAGGCCAGCCGAAGTCGTTGTTCGGCCCGCAAGAGGCACCTCTCTTCCTGTCCCACGATACGCTCATCCAGAGCTCCCGCCCGGGAGAAAAGACCGAGCGCCTGATCCACCCAGGGTCCGACAGGATCCGTATCGGACGGAATCATGGCCGCCCCCCCTTCCAGGATTTCGAGCAAACGACTCACCCCCCAATCAAGTTCCTCACGACTCACTTCGCCTTCGGGCGCGGAGAGCAAGACCGCCGCGACCAAACTTGTCGGAGTGACCACTGTCCCTTCGAGAATTTTGTTCGTGATCGCAAGCCCCAGCTGATGCGTCGATTCACGCAACTGAGAGCGAGCAGCTCCCTCCTCTTGCAAGAACGGGGCGAACCAGGTTTTCAGAAAAATAGGATCTCCTAACCGGATAAAAACCCGTCCATACCGCTGCCGCAGGACTTTGTGCATCGAGAAGAGCCCCAGTAAACTTTCCGCTTTTTTCGGCTCACCGGAAAGTTCCCGAGCATGGGCTCCATCCTCTGGAACCCGTTCATAGGTGACGGCGATCGGAACAATGGCCAGATCCTCATCTTTTCCCGAAAGATAGGTCTCCACGATCATCTGCAGCAACCCCAGGCGTGGGAGCAAGACCTTGCCGGTGCGACTACGAGTTCCCTCGATAAAAAATTCCACGGGGTATCCGTCCAGAATAATCTGACGCAAGTATTTTTTGAAAACCTCCACGTACAAGGGATCACCCCGAAACCTTCTTCGAATGAAAAAAGCCCCGAGTCGCCGAAAGATGAACCCCAGAGGCCAAAAAGAGAGGTTCTTTCCGGCAGCGATATGGGGCACGGAAAGTGCGTTGTCGAAAAAGATGTACGAGATGAGTAAATAGTCGAGATGGCTCTTGTGAGAACTCACCAGAACAACCGGGGCTTTCTTCATCGTCTCCCGGAATTCTCCCATTTCGCGGGTTTCGAAGTGCACTCCCGAAAACATCGTGTTCCAGACCCAGTAGAAAAAGCGGTAAGCCATCAACACCCAGCGATGTCGGGTATCGGCAGCCACTTCCCGAACCACGGCGTCGATTTTACGACGGACTTCATCTGGCGACAGATCGTTCTCCTGGGCCAAACGATCTATGTCTTTCTCCAAGCTACGCAAAACTTTTTCTCGTACCCGCCACCGAGGACGCCTACGAGGACCCGTAATCGCCCGCGACTCACGATAGATATAGTTCCGCAATACCCACCGCAATTTCCGCGCAAGGACAGGGGCCGATTCACCGCTCCGACTCCGGATGAACTCCCGCAAATCGATCGGATCTCCCCACTGCACTCGCCCCGTACGACGCCCCCGAAAAAAGGAGACCAGACGCCGGAGACGCCCAGGTTCGAGAGTCTCCCCGAAAAGAACATCGATCAGGCCGGGTCGGACTTTTGAAGGGTCCCTGCTCACAACCAGCAACTGGGGGACCAGATAAATCGGATCGCTACAGCGAGCCTGCGCCTCGACCAGAGCCTGTATCGGCCCCCAGAGTTCCGGGAACAAACGATCCAGCAAACTGGTACTTCGCCCCAGGAAAATCATGATCGATTCCTTGTCGCGAGCCAGCCCTTCGATATAACCCGATTCCAGCGGATTGGGAATTCTTCCCTTGAGAAGCCGCATTCCAAGCCGGGCCAAGGTTGTATGCAGCATGCGGGAAAACGGTTGCCAGAGCCGCATCTGAATTCCGTTGACGAATCCTGGCAGCGGAAGCCCTTTGCAAACATAAAGCCAGTTGAAATAGAGAAAATCCAACTGACTCCGGGTCCGCATGCAGTACACGACCGTCCCGCGTTTCGAAAGATCCTGGATCTTCTCCACCCCTTCGGGATCCACTCGAACCGGCCCGAAAAGAGCGCCGAACAGTCGCCGGAGAATCGGCCCCGTCTCGGGATACATCCGACTGGCGTAGAGGTCAAAGCGTGTCGGTAACGTCACGTCACCTCCCGAGATCCGGCCGCGAGAAACCGGTTTACAAGACGACGAATTTCCTGTCCAAAATCTTCCAGAAGCGTGAAAACCAGCGGCACCAGAAACAGGGTAAATAGGGTCGAAGCCGTCAATCCCCCGATCACCGTGCGAGCAATGGGAAAGTAAGGGATACCGGTGGTTCCGCTCGCCCCAAAAGCCATGGGGATCAACCCGACAATGGTGGTCAAGGCGGTCATGAGAATCGGCCGTAAACGAGCCGCTCCCGCCCCCAGGATCGCCGCAGTTCGCGTTTCTCCAGAACGTCGCAACCGATTGATCCGATCCACGAGTACGACTCCGTTATTGACCACGATCCCGACCAAGATCACGACCCCGATCAGGGACAGGACCCCCATCGCGGTGTCGGTCAGCACAAGGATGGCGTACACGCCCAAAAACCCGAAGGGAATCGTAGCCAGAACGGCGAAGGGGAGCACTATCGACTCGAACAATACACCCATCAACAAAAATACGAATACCACCGCCATCAGCATGGCAAATTTATAAGCCTTCATGTTCTCTGCCATCTTCTCGAATCGCCCGGAGAAAACCCACCGATATCCCTCGGGTAGAGACAATCCGGCAAGACGAGCATCGATACTCGCCGAAAGTTTCTCCAGGTCCTCGCTGGTCGATGTGGCCAGAACCGTCACTCGAGTCATCCCGTTGACTCGCTGGATCCCGCCCATTCCACGTGACGGCCGAAAGTCGGCGAATCCGCCCAGCGGCACGGTCCCGCCGTTTCGGGTAAATACGCGCAAATCCCGGAGGTCCGCGATAGTGAGTGGGGCCTCCTCCTCGAACCGGGCCAACAGATCGATTTCCTCATCTCCCATCTGAAGCTCGGGAAGACTGCGGCCACGCAAGGTGTACACAAGCGTACCCATCGCGTTCCTCGGATCGACTCCTACCCGTTCTGCCGCCTGCCGGTCGATGTGGACGTGCACCTCCTCGTAACCCGACTCGATATCCGTTTCGATGCCGACCACTCCCGGCAATCCGCCGATCAAACGCTGAACATCCTCGGCCAGCGCCACGAGTCGCTGGGTATCCCTCCCCTCCAGAACGATCGGGATCTTGGAGTCGTCCTCCCCGCGCCCCGAATGCCAACCCACCTGAAAATCGATATTCTTCATTTTCGGGAGCTTCTCTTCGACCTCTGGGAGGATCTCGCTGCGGGGACGAACAGCCTTCTCCCCCGGTGTCAGAAAAACCCAGAGCCGGCCTCTTCGAGCATCGAACTTGCAGAATACCCGGTCGATCTCCAGTCGCTTTTTCGAAACCTTTTCCAGCAGAGCTTGTTCAGCCATCGCCATGGCGTGATCGGCATCGGAAAGATCGTAAGAATCCGGGAATCGGACCGAGAGGATAAAGTCCCGATCTTCGCCCTGATTTTCGTCGGTCCTGTTCAACTGCCCGTGGAGCCAGGCCATCCCGAGAAACGCGGGAAGCAAAAGGAGTAAGAGCGCATCGGCCCGGCGACGCAACATCCACCCCAACATCGAAAGATAAATCCCCTGCAGCGCGCTCAAGAAACGCTCGACCCCCCGGTCGAATAACGCCCAGATCCCCCCACGAACCGCTCCCGAAGAGCGACACGGATCGGGGAGTCGACTGGCCGCGAAGGGGATCAGAATCAACGCGGTACCGAGACTGGCGATCAACGCGTAACAGATAGGCAATCCCAGACGCATCATGAAAAACTGAAAATTATCCTCTCCCATCAACATCAACGGCACGAACACCACCAGCGTCGTGCTCGTCGCGATGAGCACCGCTAAGGCGACCTCGGAAGTCCCCAGAAGAGCCGCCGAACGCGAATCACCCACCTTTCGATCCCGAACCCTCTCGATGCTCTCGGAAACCACGACCGAATTGTCGACCAGCATCCCCACTCCGAGAGTCAACCCCATCAGGGAGATCATGTTCAGACTCTCCCCCTGGAAATAGAGCACGATCAGAGTCAAAACGAGTGAAAAGGGGATCGCAAAAGAGATGATCGCGGTCATTCCGATGCGCCGCAAAAACACGAAGAGCACCAGGATCGCGAGTGCGCCACCAAAGGCCGCCGTCTCCTCTAATTGCTCCATCGACCAGCGTATGGATTCTCCCTGATCCCACAGAACATGAAACCGCAACCCCGCCAGAGATGGATGCTCCGGAAGGTCCGAAGTGATCACCCTGCGAACCGCCGCGGCGGTCTCGACGGTATTCGCGTCGCCCTCCTTGTAAACCGCAAACGTGGTGGCCGATAATCCATCCACCCGTGCGACATCTCTTTCGAGAAAATGCACTTCCCGAAGCGTCGCCACCGCGGTAAGAGGTACCCCCGGCGCGACGGGAAAGCGCTCGACTTCTGGCAAGGACGAGAAACGCCCGACCGACCGCAGATAGTGCCGACGCCCCCCCCGAAACACTTCACCGATCGACAGATCCAGGTTCTCCTTTTCGAGCCGATTGAGCAGTGCGTACAGGTTGATCCGGTGGCGTCTCAACGCCCCTAGATTGAAAACGATTTCATAACGTTTTCGAGTCAGTCCGCCCCCCTCCACTTTGGCCACCCCGGGAACTCGCTCGAGTCTTCGAATTACATGATTTTGTATATCGTGGGCTCGCTCGAGTAGAAGCCCGGATTCCTTTCCCGACACCGAACTCGCCGCCATCCAGAGAATGGGTCGATCCGCCAGATTGAATTTTCGGATCCAGTACCTCTGGACATCGCTCGGTAACCGGACCATGGCCAGTTCCATCCGATCCACAACCTGAACATAGGCCGCATCCATATCCGTTCCGCCGGCAAAGCGGAGGGCGAAACGGGCTCCATTCTCCATCGCGTGAGAGCGGAGTTCCTCGATCCCCGAAAGGGTCCCGATAGCCTCTTCCACCGGGAGCACGATAGCCCGCTCCACCTCCTCGGGAGACGTGGATCGATACGGAACCCGGATGGTCAGAAAACGAGGATTAAATCCACTAGGAAATTGCTGTAACGGGATCCGCTGGTAAACCAGAAATCCGACCACCACGACAGCCAGCAAAACCATGCGAACCGTCACGGGCCGATCGATCGCCCAGCGAATAAATGAGTTCTCCGAGATCTTCATGTAGATCTATTTTCAGTAAGAGGTGCTCTCCGACGCAAGAACTCCCATAAAATGATCGAACCATGGGAGTGATGAACATAGAAGTCGAAAAAAGCCGGGACGGACTGGATCCGCTGGTAGACGATCTGGAAAAACGTTTCCAGCGAACCTTTGGAACCGCCTTTTCGAAAAGCGCTGTTCGCGCGTGGAAAACTCGCATCGAGGAAAATCCGGTTCTTCTCGCTCGACAATCGAACCGTCCCACAGGATTCATCGTCCTGCGCCCCATTGCCGGCCAGAAAACCGATTTGGCCCTGATCCATGCCGTGGGAGATCACCCCCGAGTACTGCGAGAACTGGTCCGATGTGGATCTCGACACGTCGATCAGGAAACTCCACAGATTCCGACTCAGATCTCCAGCAACCAGAGCTGGGACGAACCGATCGGACGTCCCAAACACCTCTTCAGAAACGTTTTCCTTTCGATAGGGTTTCGCGCCTTTCAGGTCCGGATTCTGGAACATCTTTTTTCCCGGGAAAATCCCGTCTCCTCCCCAGATCTCCACAAAGGCTATGAACTGCGCCCCTACCAACCGGAGGATCTTGATCTGTGCGCAAGCATCATGTTCCGATCGCCCGACCTGCTCATGAACACGATTCCTCATCCGATCGAGGAGTGTCGAGATCTCATCCGACTTCCGGTCCTGAATCCCGGAACCCCTCAGCGCTCGTCTCGCTCCCTGGTCGCCACCTACGAGAATAAACCCTGCGGTTTTTGTGGCGCCACCGCGGACGGAATCATCGCCCAACTCTACGTCCTCTCGGAGCATCGGGGGCGAGGCCTCGGCCAGGCCCTTCTCAGCGCCTGCCTTTCCGGATTCAATCGACAAGGCATTGCTCGGGTTCGCCTGACCGTGATCGAAGGCAACTTCGCAGCCTGCTCCCTCTACGAACATTCCGGCTTCCAGGAAGTGTCCCGCTACCCCTTCTGGTACCGCCATTCTCAACCGAGAACGGAGCCCACCGAATAGTCGTTTTTTCAGGATCCGGACTCCGCCCAATCCATGACCTGTTGGGTATCCGCTCCCAGATCGGAGGTTGTTCCCAATCCGCCAGGTCTCTGGCCATCGACACAGTAGGGAAAGCCCGGCGCGAACGGTTCGGCCTGACCCGAAAAATCGCGCTCCTGAAAAAGCGAGGAACGAGCGGCCTCAATCGGAGTCAAAACCGGAGAAACACAGGTTTCCACCGTCTCTAAAGTTTTCACCCATTCCTCCAGGGTGCGAGTCGCAAACACCGCCTCGAAATCCCGATGAACCTCGGGATCATCCCCGTACGCGCTTCCGGCGTGATCGGAAAGCTCGAGCGCTTCGCAAAGCGGAAGCCAGAACTTCGGCTCCAACGCGGCCACAGCAAGGGATCGCCCATCCGAAGTCTCGTAGAGCCGATAACTGGGCAAAAGACCGGTCAGCGGCAACGTCCCCGGCCGTCCCGACTCTTCCAGTGCGCGACAGTGAACCCAGGGAACCACGGCCAGCGAAGCGACCGCCTCGGACATCGAAATATCGAGATGACACCCCCGCCCACTCCGGGAGCGGCCCAGAAGTGCGGCCAGGATTCCCAGAACCGAGACCAGAGAGCCTCCGGCGACATCCCCCACAGGAAATCCCGGAATACCGGCTTCACCGGAACGAGGACCTGTCGTCGCCAGAATCCCGCTAAGTGAAACAAAATTGAGGTCATGCCCGGGACGAGAAGACCAGGCGCCATCTTGACCAAACCCGGTGATCGAACAGTAGATCAGCCCAGGGTGAATCGCTTTCAAGGTTTCATAATCGGCTCCCAGTCGCGCCGTAACTCCCGGCCGGAAAGACTCCACCAGACCGTCAGCCCGCCCGACCAGGGTGGCCAGTTTTTTTCGATCGGCATCCTGCTTCAGATCCAGAACCACACTCTCCTTGCCGTGATTGATCGCGGCGAAAAGGAGGCTCTTTCCCTCGGCATCCGTCGGCGGAACCTGCCTCAGAGGATCTCCCCCCGGAGGTTCCACCTTGATCACTCGGGCTCCCAGGTCGGCCAGCAGACGAGTGGCGTAGGGGCCGGGAAGCAACTGACTCAGGTCCAGGATTGTGAAACCTTCCAGAGGTCGGTCCATCATGATTTCCCTACATCCTCTCCGGCGCGGCAACCCCCAGGATCTTCAATCCGTTGGCGATCACCTGGCGCGCACAGTCGATGAGCAAGATACGAGCTGCTCGCAATGGAGGATCCTCCACGAGGACCTTGTGTTTATGGTAGTAATGACTCAGAGCCTTGGTCAGATCGAGGAGATATCGAGTCACGAGAGACGGCTCGACCTCCTGCCCCGCCATGGCCAGTCGTCCGGGATAGGATTCGAGCAAAGAGACCAGGGTCCGGTCTTCCGGAGTGGTCAGAAGCTGATAGTCGATGCGAGTGGACACGGGCGCCCCGTGCTTGCGAATGATCGAGGCTGTTCGAGCGTGACTGTACTGGACATAGGGGCCCGTATCTCCGCGAAATTCCAGAATCGTATTCCAGTCTTCCGGATCGAAATCGACATCCTTTTTCCGATTGTTCTTGAGGTCGTTGAAAATCACCGCCCCGATCCCCACGACCTCGGCCACGCCGCTGGCGTCTTCGATGTCAGAATTCTCCGAAGCCTTCTCCTTGGCCCTTCGGATCGCTTCATCCAGGATCTCGTCGAGCCCTACGAACCGTTTCCCACCCTGCCCCCGACTGGAGATATTGGGATAGCGACCAAATCCCACATGCCGGCAGCGCGCGGCCCATTCAAATCCCATCCGCTCCAACGCGTGAAAGAGTTGCTGAAAATGGAGGCGCTGCTCTTCCCCAACCACATAGAGGAGCATTTCGAAATCAAATGTCTCTTGTCGGTACATGGCGGCAGCCAGATCACGAGTGTGGTAAGTCGTCGTCCCGTTACTCTTGAGCAACATGACCGGAGGCACATGGTCTCCAACCGAAATCACCAGCGCCCCCTCACTCTCCACCGCCACCTCCCGCGAACGCGCCTCTTCCACAACTCGGTCCATCTTGTCGTTGTAAAAAGACTCCCCGGTAAAATGATCGAAGGTGACTCCAAGCTTACGGTAAATTCGATCGAACTCGATCATCGAAACATCGTGAAATTTCTTCCAGAGCTCTCGGGCTTCCTGATCCCCTTCCTCCAGCCTCCGGAACCAGTTCCGTCCTTCCTCGGCCAGCCCCGCATCCCGCTCGATCTCGAGATTGAAACGAGCATAGAGTTCCCGATAAAACGGAATCGGATCAGAAGCTTCTCGCTCAGGATCCTTCCAGTCTTCCCTGGAGTAAGCGGCCATCATATGCCCGAACTGGGTTCCCCAGTCCCCCAAGTGGTTCACCCCGATCGTCTGATATCCCAGGCTCCTGTAGACCCGGATGAGAGCCGCGCCGATCACGGTGGAGCGAAGATGGCCGACATGAAACGGCTTGGCAATATTAGGGCTGGAATAGTCCAGAACCACCGTTTTCCCGCTCCCTATATCCTGGCTTCCGAAATCGTCTCCACCGGAGTGGATGGCTCCCAGAACTCGTCGAGCCCGCTCGGCGGGATCGAGGGTAAAATTGACAAAGGGTCCAGTCGCCTGGCAACTTTGTATAATCGGCCCCGGCTCGAAAGCCGTCGCGATCTCCTCCGCGATTTGCTGGGGAGCGCGACGCATCACCCGAGCAAATGGGAAACAGGGCAAGGCGAAATCTCCCCGCCCGGATTCACGAGGGACCTCGAGTAAAGAACGGACCTCGGCCACTTCCAGATCCATCCGGGTAGCCACCTGCTGCGCGATATCGTCAAGAACAACCTGTACAAGAGGATTCATGGGCGACATTCTCTACAGCACCGCTTCTGAATACAATGGTGACATGACAGAACCCTTGCTTATCATCCTGCACGGCCCGGGATCGGGAACTCGATTCGACCTGAGTTCCGGTGGCCACTTTACGATCGACAAGGGATGCCCTCCTCGACGAATCGTGTCCCAAAAAGCCGGATTCTCCATCCTCTCCGAATCCTCCCACCAAATCCTTCAGGTACATTCCGATCTCCCCTTCACGGTGAACGGAAATGCCACTCGGAGCCATACCTTACAGCATGGAGACCTCCTCGAAACCCAGGCGGTCCGGATGATGTATGACGATGGGACTGAAACCGAGCCCTCCCCGGAAGACCAGACTTCCGACGATCTCTGGACCGATGAGACCTCTTCGGGCATCGAAGGTCGAGGGCGACCGGTCGAAATCCACCGTCGACTGGTCGACGATCTCCACCAGACCCAAAACGACCTCGCCCTCCTCTACCGCATCACCACCGAACTCACGCACATTATCGACGCAGACAAATTACTCCGGAACGTCCTGCGCATCGTAATGGACGAATTGCCACATGCCGAACACGGATATGTTCTTCTCCGATCTGGACCCGAAGAAAAGCTCCGCATCATCGCCTATCGAAATCAAAATTTGAAAGAAACCCAAGTTCGCGGCCCTTATCCGAGAGTCTCCAGCGCGGTCACGGAAGAAGTTCTTCGAAGTGGCGAGTCCATTCTCTTCCAGAACATGCTACGAGACGCGAGGTTTCAGCATCGAGAGTCGGTCCGCCTGGGAAAAATCCAGAGTGTCATCGCGGCGCCCCTGATCGCGAATGACCAGGTAGAGGGAGTTCTTCTCTGTAACACGTCCAGAATTTCACACATGTTTGGACAGCACGACCTCGAACGAGTCAGCGCCGTGGGAGTTCAAACCGGCGTGCTCTACGAAAAGATCTTGCTTCAATCCCAGGCCATGGAGAAACGTCGCATCGACCAGGAAATCCAGAATGCCCTGTCGATTCAGCAGTTTCTTCTTCCCCGAAAAACCCCGGAATTGCTGGGGATCGAATTGGGAAGTGAACGATGTTCCACCAACACCCTGGGGGGCGATTATCACGACACATTCCCCATTTCATCCTTCCAGACGGTGATCCTTGTCGCCGATGTAGCGGGCCACCACCTCTCCAGCGCTCTGGTCATGGCGATGTTCCGAAGCCTGATTCACGCTTACAGCAACAATCTCGACGATCCCGCTGAGATTCTGAATTCCACTCACAAAGCTCTCCACGAGGGGACTCCCCCCGGCATGTTCGTCACCTGTTTTTTGGGCATTCTCGATTCTCGCCACATGACGTTGCAATATGCCAATGCCGGCCACCCTTACCCCGTACTGATTCAAGAAGATTCACAGTGCCAGATTCTCGGGCAAAACGGTTTCCCGGTCGGACTGCGTTCCGCAAGCACATACGAAACAGAATCCGTAGAGATTGCCCCGGGCTCCAAACTTCTTCTCTACACCGACGGTCTCGTCGAATCCAAAAATATGGGGGGGACGACTTATGGCCGAGAGAAGCTGATCCACTGCCTCGAACACTCCGAAAAGGATACCGCCACAGAGCTCGCCAGACGGGTCCTCTCTTCCTTGCGCAATCACAGGGGGTCGAACTCATTCGACGACGATGTCACCATCCTCTCGGTTCGTACCCTTCCCGACCTTCAGACCTGGTATCGCACGATTCCCTCCAGAAGCGAGCTTCTCGGCCCCATATCGCAGGAAGTCACCGATCAGGCCAAAAAGTTCGGTTTCGCAGAGGAATCCGAAGGCTCGTTCCGGTTACTGATTCGAGAACTGCTGGCCAATGCCATCGTACACGGGAATCAGGAGAATCCCATCCGTCGAGTCCAGTTGCTACTACGAGCATCTGGCGATCGTCTCGAAATCGTGGTTTCTGACCGAGGCCGCGGCTTTGATGTCTCCAATACGCTTCGTGAGACCAAACAGATCGATCTCAAGAAAAGACGAGGACGAGGCCTATTGCTCATCCAGGAGTACTCCCATTCCGTACGTTTCAACGAGCGAGGCAACGAAGTCACCGTCACCGTGAAACTGCCGGGATAAAACGCCGACGGATCTTTCCTGGATCCAGCGAAACGAGGGCGGAAGCGGTTTTCAGGATCGCAGCTCACGAACCAGACATTCAACCTCTTCCTCGACCTGTAACGTTCCTTCCAGATGCCTCTGACGCAAACTGAGTCGTCGGTCCAGAAGATCCGCGGCCGAAAGTACCATCTCCTCTTCGACCCCGTAGGCGATCTCCGCCCGGATCGGGAGCAACCCTTCAACGATCGGGTCGAACGCTCTCTCCAGACCCACCTCCCTCGCCACGGCAAGAACCGAGGGAGCCCGGACTCCATACTGCTCCAGAAGATGAACAGCCGTCGCATCCCCCAGCCCTTCCTCGACCATCTGCGCATGGTAAGCGGTTTCCCTTTCGCGCCCCACTTCCCAGTCGGGAGCTCCCGGAAGAACCTCCTGATCCGACCGCGCCTTGCGGAAACCCGAAGTATCCATCACCTCGGAAAGACTTGGCAGGATCTCATCCAAAACCTCTTCTGACATGAGCCGATAGGTAGTCAACTTCCCCCCGACCACAGCGACCAGGTTGGGTTTTACAAAAACGATTTCGTGTTCCCGAGAGACCTCAGACTCCCCGACCCCCTCCTCACGCAACAGCGGCCGGACTCCCGCCCAATGCCCCACCACATCTTCAGGGACGAGATGAGCTTCGGGAAAACAGGCGTTCACGGCAGGGAGAAGATATTCGATATCCGCGGCATCGACCCCAACCGCCGATGGATCTTCCGAAAAATCCGTATCGGTGGTCCCGATTGCCACCTGCCCTTTCCAGGGCAGCACAAAAACGATTCTTCCATCTCGTGTCCGTACCACCACCGCGTGTTCCAGAGGTAGACGGCCCGGAGAGAGGACCAGGTGCACCCCCTTGGTAGGACGCAGCAGCGTAGATTCGGTCCCGGACAATTCACCCAGAACACGATCCGTCCACGGTCCGGTGGCCGAAACCACCATCCGAGCTCGAACTTCGAAATCTCCTCCTCCATCGAGATCCCGAAATAGGACCCGATCCACCCGTTCCGATTCTCCCTCTCCGAATCCGTGAACACGGGCCCGAGTGAGAATCGACGCACCGTGATCGGCCGCCGAGATCGCGGTTTCCAGCACCAATCTCGCGTCATCAGCCATCGCGTCATAATAGAGAACCCCGCCCTTGAGCCCCTCCGACCGGAGCCCTCCTTCACGATCGAGAACCCCTTGTACCCCCAGCGTTTTGTGAAGGTGTTCATTCCGAAAGCAGGCCAGCGCGTCGTACATCCACATCGCGGCCGATACCGCCAGAAGCCCGTGCCTGGAGTCCTCGTAAACCGGAAACAAAAACGCCAAGGGCCGGACCAGGTGTGGAGCCAGGCGACGGAGTTTTCTACGCTCGGATACCGATTCGAATACGAGTCCGAACTGAAACTGTTCCAGGTAGCGTAAACCTCCATGAATCAGCTTCGAGGAGCGACTCGAAGTGCCTTCAGCCAGATCTCCCTGCTCCAACAACAAGACAGAAAGCCCACGCATGGAAGCTTCTCGAGCAACCCCCACTCCGGTGATTCCACCACCGATCACGACCAGATCGAAGGTCTGATCGGTACACGTCTGGAGAATCTGCTTTCGGTCCCGATAAGAAAAAGACACGTCTCTAACACTCCCCGGATACTTGACCTCTTCTGCAGCAGTGAGCCAGGAATGAGGCTCCCATCACCGCCATCAGCGGATGAAGCGGAACACGGTACCGGATCGATCCGAGAAAGACCATATGGAGAGCGGTGAAATACAGCATGGGAACAAGAAGAACGACCCCCCCCCGAGCCCAAACCCGGCGAAGGCCTAAAATGGCCAAAACGAAAAGAGGCAAGGCATAAAGCACCGACACGAGAATCATCCAGGGATGTCGATATTCCTCAGCGTTGGGAACCGGATTCCAGAAATAGAGAGCTTTGTAGAAAGCCAGACGCAAAGCCACACCCGGTCGCTCGAGCACGGAGTCCCACGCAAGACGACGAAATTCCCGATCTTTCTCAACCAGCGAAAGCCCTTCCAGATGAGGTGGGAATTCCATCTCCAGGATCCGAACCCGACCGGTAGCTCCAGGACCGAGCGCCTCGTAGAGATTTTGCCCTCCCTTGGTCGTGATCGGCACCCATGTATCCAACGTAAGCGATGGGACCACAATCCCCGGAGCCACGGCCAGTGCCGCCCCCACCAGAAGAGCCAGGGCGCCCGAAGGTTTCTTGTGAGGTCTCATCACCAGCACGAACCAAAAGGGAAGCAGCAGGGCTGACGTTCGGGTCAACGCGGCGAGTCCCAGAAAAAAACCGCCCCAGAAACCGTCTTCCCAGCGAGCCTCCTCTCGAAAACGATGAACCAGGATCACCGCCGCGACAAGCAGAAAGACAAAGACCGTTTCTGAAAGAACCGCCGGAGCCAGGTAGACCAGAAAAGGGTCGAGAGCCACGAGAAGCGCGGCCCAGATTCCCACATCCCTTCCTCCGAACCGACTCCCCAGGCGATGCACCAAAAAGATCGTGAGAACCGAGATCAGAGCCAAGAAGAGACGAGCGGGCCGAAAGTCCTCGCCCCAGATCCAGGCAAAAGGTGCCAGGAGGATGGCCAGAAGAGGGGGGCGAGTCGCCACGCGCTCTTCGCTCACGATCGCCCCCTCCCCAGCGGCCACATGGAGAGCCTGAGCCTGGAATTCGATGGCGTCGGGAAATAGCGGCTCAGGCCCCAGCATCAAGGCATACCCCAATCGCAACCCGGCTGCCAGAACGAGTATTGCCAGGATCGGTCGACGATCCGCCATCACAAGTTTTTTCGTCATCTTCGTCATTTTCTTTCGATCTGAGGCTTCCGAGAGTTGGACCGCAGGAGGGTCGAGGGTAGAATCCCCAGCCATGACCCGCAAGAGTCGTGACTTCCTGACCCAACTCGATGAACACATTCTCGTCGCTGACGGTGCCATCGGCACCTACCTGTACGACAAGGGTATTCCGTTCGAAGCCTGCTACGACGAGCTCAATCTCGACCGTCCCCACCTGGTACGCTCCATTCACGAAGCGTATCTGGATGCCGGGGTCCATCTGATCGAGACCAATACCTTTGGCGCCAACCGAACCAAGCTCCAGATGTTTGGCCTCGAGGACCGAACTCGTGATATCAATTTCTCGGGCGCTTGCCTGGCAGTGGAAGCTGCTGGGGAAGGGATCTTCGTCGCCGGCTCGGTCGGTCCCCTGGCCGAACCCCGACTGGAAGAAACCCGTTTGCCAGAGGCCCAGAAACGCGAGATCTTCCGGGAACAGATCGTGGCCCTGGCCGAAGGGGGCGTCGACCTGATCATCTTGGAAACCTTCACCCGACTCGACGACCTGCTTCTGGCCCTGCAAGTTTCACGAGAATCGTGCGATCTCCCGGTATGCTGCCAGATGGCTTTCCAGGAACGGGGGGGAACCGCAGCCGGAATCAGCCCCACCCGAGCGGTCCGTCAACTCGAATTGGCCGGCGCGGATGTCATCGGCGCCAACTGCGGCAGCGGCCCGCGCCGCATACTCGAGGTGATCACTCAGATCGGGAACCAAACCAAGTTTCGTCTCTCCGCCTTCCCCAACGCCGGTTTCCCCAGCTACGTGGAAGGTCGCTACATGTACCTCACCACTCCGGAATATCTGGCTGAATCCGCCGCCAAGATGGTCGCTGCCGGCGCCAATCTCATCGGAGGCTGCTGCGGCACGAGTCCGGACGATATCCGAAAAGTCGTGGAGCGACTCGAGGGAGAAAAACCATCTCCCCGCTCCACCTCCCAACCGGCTCAACCCCGAACCGAGCCGACCCCACCCCCACCGACCCACGAAGAAGACTTCCTGGATAAATTCGAACGCGGCGAGAAAATAATCGTCAACGAGATCGATCCTCCACCCCACATGGACACCGACCAGGTCCTCTCCAGTTGTCAGAAGATGAAAGAGATCGGTTGTGACGCCATCACCGTAGGCGACAACCCTCTGGCGATCACCCGACTCGGAGGGATCGCGATGAGCCACATCATCCAGCGCGATATCGGTATCCCGACCATCACTCACCTGGCCTGTCGCGACCGCAACCTCATCGGAACCCAATCGTCCCTCATGGGCGCCTGGGCACTGGGGATCCGGCATATTCTGGCCATCACCGGCGACCCGGCTCGCGTGGGGGATCAACCCGGGGCCACGAGTGTATTCGATCTCAACAGCCTCCGCTTGATCTCAATGATCCACGATCTCAACGAGGGGTACAGCATCACCGGAAAATCGATTCGTAAAGCCACTGGGTTCCGGATCAGCTGCGCGCTCAACCCCAACGGTCGCCGCTACGAACCCCAGGTGCGCCGACTCTCCAAAAAAGTCGAACGCGGCGCCCAGTACGCTCTGTCGCAACCGGTCTACGATGTGGAACGGATCAAAGAGTGCTGGAAAGCCTGTCAGCCCATGGGAATCCCCGTCTTTCTGGGCATCCTTCCCCTGGTTTCGGAACGCAACGCGGAATTCCTCCACAACGAGGTTCCGGGAATCGAGGTTCCTTCCGAAATCCGACGTCGGATGAAGGGCCTTTCAGGGGAATCCGGCCGGGCCGAAGGCCTCGCCATCGCCCGGGAAACCATCGACGCCGTTTTCGATATCGTTCCGGCTTTCTATCTCATCACCCCTTTTGGCCGCATTTCGCTAGCCACCGAACTGATCACCCACATCCAGACACGATCGGTTTCTACCGGACCTAAACCATGAACATTCATCCCACTCAGGTCATCGCTCATCGAGGATCCAGCGGCCACGCCCCCGAGAACACGCTGGCGGCCTTTTCTCTCGCCATTGAACACGGGGCCGACGCGGTCGAACTCGATGTCCGAGCCACGGCTGATGGACTACCGGTCGTTTTCCACGATGAGAGACTCACCCGAACGACTGGCGATCCTAGGCCAGTCTTCGAAGTGGATTCATCGACCCTTTCCACTCTGGACGCCGGTTCCTGGTTTGCGCCTGAATTCTCGGATGAACGCGCTCCTTCCCTGCGCGATGTCCTCGAACTGTTACGAGGCAAACTTCAGACCTGTATCGAAATCAAAGTCCAAGGCATCGAAGAAGCTGTCGTCCAGACGATTATCGATGCGGACGCCGTGCGTCACTGCATGGTCCACTCCTTCGAACTGGAGACCATCCAACGCTGCCGGGAACTCTGTCCGGAACTCGGAGCCGCCTGGATTTTGCAACTCCCCGATGACGATCCCGACCAAAAAGCTCCGATTCTGGCCGACCGAGCCCTCGCGGCGGGTATCGGTACGCTCTCGGTTTGCGTGGCCAACCTCACTCACGAAATCATCCGCGGCTGGCGACGGCGCGGTCTCTCCGTCTTCGTCTGGACGGTCGATTCACCGACCGCGCTGGAAGTGATCCTCGGAGCCGGCATCGACGGCATCATCACCAATTACCCCGACCGTGCCCGGTCCCTGCTCGAACCCGCCCGAAAGGCCCACGCATCATGACTACCTGTCGGATCGAAGAACTCTCCCAGCATGTCGACCAGGAGGTGACCCTCCGAGGCTGGCTCTACAACAAACGCGGATCGAAAAACGTGCAGTTCCTCATGCTTCGCGATGGCAGCGGAATTTGTCAGTGCGTCGCCGGCAAAAAAGATGTCGACGAAGCGACCTTCGAGTCCTGCCAGAAGCTCACTCAGGAGACTTCTCTTTCCATCACTGGACGGGTCAACGCGGATGCCCGATCGGTTGGGGGTCATGAAATACATATTACCGGAGTCGAGGTACTTCAGACTTCCGAGGACTATCCGATCACTCCCAAGGAACATTCGACCGGCTTCCTCATGGGACACCGTCACCTGTGGCTCCGATCCAAAAAGCAGCACGCCACGATCCGAATCCGTTCCCGCATCGTCAAGGCTATCCGGGATTTCTTCGACCACCGTCAATTCATCCTGGTCGACGCTCCGATCTTCACCCCGGCCGCCTGCGAAGGAACCACCACGCTCTTCGAGGTCGACTATTTCGACGACAAGGCCTACCTGACCCAGAGCGGCCAACTCTACATGGAAGCGGCCGCCATGGCCCACGGCAAGGTGTACTGCTTCGGCCCGACCTTCCGAGCCGAAAAATCCAAAACCCGCCGACATCTGACCGAATTCTGGATGGTCGAACCCGAGGTCGCTTTCGCCGACTTGAACGAGGTGATGGATTTGGGAGAAGCTCTCGTGCACTCCATCGTCACCGCGATACTCAGCGACTGCCAAGCCGAACTGGAAGCCCTCGAGCGAGACCTCGCCCCTCTCGAAGCGATCACCCCCCCCTTTCCTCGTATCTCCTACGACGAAGCCGTGCAGATCCTCCACTCCAAGGGGATCGAATTCGAGTGGGGTGGCGACTTCGGGGCCCCCGATGAGACCGCGATCTCCGAACACTTTGCAAAACCGGTCCTGATTCACCGATTCCCGGCCCAGATCAAAGCTTTCTACATGAAAGAGGATCCGGAAGATCCACGCCTCGCCCTGGGATACGACATGATCGCGCCCGAGGGAGTCGGAGAAGTCATCGGTGGCGGTCAGCGAGCGGAAAGCCTGAGCTTTCTTCAGAAGAAAATAGCGGAACACCACCTCCCCGAAGAAGCCTTCGACTGGTACCTCGATCTGCGCCGCTACGGGTCGGTTCCACACGCCGGCTTCGGACTGGGACTGGAAAGAACAGTCGCCTGGATGTGCGGCACTCCGCACGTTCGTGAGACGATCCCCTTTCCACGTCTCCTCGACCGAATCCGACCGTGAGTAGCGGTTTCGTAAAACGTTGTTCGCTTCTCAGTCGCCTCACTCACCCCCAAGTCTCTCGAAAAAATATCATCATGAAATGGATCACCCTCTCCTGGATCTCTCTGGTCCTCTTTCTTCCCGCCTGCGAATACGAAGCGCCCGTCGCCGCGAAACAAGACCTACCGATCGACCCCACCGTCCTGGGACACTGGAGGTTCGTTGCGGAGAAAGCGAACAAATCCCGGGATCCCGAAGAGATGTTGATCCTGAAATATTCCCAGACCGAATATCTGATTTTTTACCCCAGCAACAGCAAGAGTGGGATGTTCTTCCGAGGGTACCCGGTTCGAATCGGAAAAACCGACTGTGTTCAGATCCAGTGCGTGGGTACCTCCCGGGGAAATATCAAACCCGAGGAGCGAAAATATCATCTCTTCACCTATCAGGTTACAGAGCCCGGTCAGATCGTTTTGCGCATCCTCAATACCGATCTCCTGGATGACGACCTCGACTCCACGACCGCCCTCGAGCAAGCTTTTCTGAAACACGAAAGCGATCCCGAACTCTTCCGCCAACCCGGAACCTTCCGCAAGCTCCCGAAGTCCCGATAAGCTCCGGAGCGGAGAAACCAAGTTCAGACAGTTTCCGTATCCCGACCGGAAGGAGTGTGCGGATCGGTTTCCACCACAACGGGTAAACGCACCACCACCACGAGACCGACCAGCGCCAGAGCCACCAGCGCCGCCAGCAGCCACCCTCGAAATCCCCCCAGAATGATGCTCAAACTGACCACCAGGACCATGGAGACCAAAGCGGTGGTCTTCACAGAAGGCCGCACCGCACGATGGTTTTGCCAGTCGCGAAGGAGCGGCCCAAAATATCGGGACTCCAGTAGCCATTGGTGAAGTCGAGGCGAAGAACGCACCCAGAAATAACTAGCCAGCAGAAGAAACGGAGTTCCGGGAAGACCCGGCAAGACGAACCCCAGCCAGGCCAGGGCGAGAAACCCGAATCCGAGGATTAGAAAAAGCAAGCGAACCGGGCCACGAATTTGTTTGTCGGATTCTTGATCACTCATCGGCCCCACATCCTGCTGGATTCCTGATCCCGTTTCCAGGATCCTTTTCAAGTCGAAGGACCTTCCCCCTCCCCAAACTCCTCTTCACCGAATCCTCGAAACCATGCAGATCGAACACCTCAACCTGGGCACTCTTCACGCGTTGGGGTCCCTCTATTTCCCTCAATGGTCGCGTAGCGGCACCGAAGATCATCTCATCTGCCACAGCCTGCTGATCGATCACCCCCGCGGACTGACCGTCGTCGATACCGGATTCGGACAGGAAGACCTGAGAGCCCCGAAAGAGCGTCTCGGGCGCGGTTTCCTCTTCATGTCCAATCCCCAGTTGAGCGAAGAGGAACTCCTCATTCGCCAGCTAGAAACCCGCGGCATTTCTCCGGACGATCTTCAGCACATCGTTTTGACTCACATGGATCTGGACCACGCCGGAGCGCTCCCCGACTTTCCCCGGACTCGAGTCCACGTCCATGCCACCGAGTTCGAGGCCGCCCATCACCCCTCGACCTGGATGGAGAACAAACGGTACCAGCCTCTCCAGTGGGATCACGGTCCCCAGTGGAGAGTTCACGACCAGCCCGGAACCACCTGGATGGGGATCCCCGGAGCCCAGCCCATCGATGAACTCGATGGAGATGTCCTGCTCATCCCTCTTCCCGGTCACACCCGAGGTCTCTGTGGAGTCGCTATACGACTCGACAAAGGCTGGCTTCTCCACGCCGGAGATTCCTACTTCCACCGCCTCGAAATCGACCCGAACCGTTCCCGCATGGCGCCCTCTTCGGCCTTCTTTCACTGGCTACTCCAGGTCGACGGACCGAAACGACGGGAAAGTCTGGGTCACCTGCGCCGACTCGCGCGCGATCACGCCGACGAGATCGAGATCTTCTCGGCTCACGACCCGAGTGAACTGGCCCCCTTCCTCTCGCGATGAGAGTCGGTTCAGAAAACCTTCATTCCGATACGCGCTGCTCGCGCAAGATGTCGAGTTCACGTTCGAACCCTCCCGACAGGATCGGAAACCGACACCAGGTCTTGGGGTCCAGATTCTCATCATCCAGATGAAAACTGGGCGCATACCGCTCCCGCTTCCATTGGTTCTGGCACCAGAGGACAAAGAAACGTTCGACCCACTCGGAGAGCAATCCCCTTTCGACCTCGGGAAACTGACGCTGCACCACCCCCCACACCTCGATCGGCATCATCTTGTCCCGAATCGCCGCTCGTTCGATCGCGTCGAGGATTTCATAGGGCATGAGATCCTCCTCATCGGTCTGGTGCTCGGTCGGTGGACGCAATTCGGCCGTAGGTTGCTGCGCATTGACCGCGGCCAGAGCCGGAATCGGCCCGATCCCCTCGGGTCCCTGAGTTTCCAACCACCGTAGCCAACGCAGAAGAAACGCCTTGTCGATCCCCGCGATCGGACTGATTCCACCGCAAGTGTCCCCATCCATCGTCGCGTAGCCAACCGCCGCCTCGGATCGATTCGAGGTCGCCACCAAGAGAGCTCCACGAATATTGGCCAGCAACCAGACACCGGGCCCACGAACTCGAGCCTGGATATTTTGTAGAGCCAGATCATCCTTCTCCCAAGTGAGTTCCCGGCCGAGCGCTTCCCCGACCCGGGTCTTGTATCCCTCGACCAGCGAATCGACATCGAAGCGTAGAAAATCCGCTCCTAGCGATTCCGCCAGTCCTCGCGCGGCCTCATAAGTCATCTCCGAACTGTTGCGAGTCCCTTGATAGACGCAAAGCAACAGATGGCTGACCAGGCCGGACAGATCGGACACTTCGCACAATTCAGGCCAATAGTCCAACTTGTCTGTGACTCCCTTCAGTCCCAACTCCTCCACCGCCAGACGAGCCATGAGAGCGACCAGCGAAGCGCAGGCCGAAGAGTCGGCGCCGCCGGAAACCGAGACGACAAATCCCCGAGATCGGCTCTTGCGCATATAGTCGAAAAGAGCCAGGGCTACCGCCCGTGTAAACTCCTCCTCTTTCCAACAGGAAGAACGTTGCCACGGCGCTTCGAGCGCGGGAGGAGGACCTCCTTCCTCCATGGGCGCTGGCACATAATCGAAGGCGACTCGAACGCAATCCTCATCGGACTTCGTCGTAACCGGCGGGAATCCACCCATGCGGGCCCGTTTCATCCGGGTTGCGGCCACATCGATCGAGGCGGTGGTCAACTCCCAGTCGCGCAATGAAAAGCGGGAACCGCTCGCGATCAACTCCCCTCCCGAAGCGATCATCGCCCCCCCCTCGTAGATAGCCCGACCGGCTTCATTCCCCAGGAGGTTCGAGTAGAGATAACTCACCGCGAATGTCCTCGATCCCTCGACCACGAAGCGACGCCGAACCGGCAACTTATCGAAGGCGAAGTGCGACGCGCTGGGATTGAGGATGACATCCACTCCGCGAGCCGCAAGACGGGCCCCTGGTCGCCCGGCGACCCAGGCATCCCGACAGATCTCGAACCCGATTCGAATCCCACCCACATCGAAGTGAAGATCCCCGATGCGATATCGTTTCCCGAGCACCTCGATCTCACCCCGCTCTCCCGCCGGCCACCCCTTGAACCAACGCGGTTCGTAGTGAATGCCATCCCCGGCCAAAAACCGCTTGGCAACAAAACCGACGATCTCGCCGTCAACCACCAGACACTCCCCGTTGAAAAGGGTGTGATGGTAAAGAAGCGGCAACCCGAAGCAGGTGACCAACCCTCGGGTATCGGGCAAGAGTTCGGCCAGCACCTCGGAACAGGTTTCCTGAAGACCCAGCGAATGGTACGCGTCGTCGCAGCCGTATCCCGAAATGCACATCTCCGGAAGACAGAGAATCTGCACTCCCCGACTCCGCGCCTCATCCAGAACCGACCGGAGCCGATCTCGATTCCGGTTCCAGTCCAGCGGTGTCTGATTCAGTACTGCCGATCCGACCACGATTTGAGTCATGCCGTTTCCTCTCGAGCCCTTTGGATGAGAAGTTCGCGCCGCGCCGAGAGGCGCGGTTCGATTCCCACAGGATACCGATCCGGACCGGTTCGTTCACGACATCCCGCTGAAAGTGCCGCCATCTGCTCCCGGGCCCGGCCCCGGGACGACTCGAGCGAGGGAAGATCCCCGCTACGCCGACCCCCTCGCAGAACCGGAACCAGTAGGTCCTCCCCCTCGGACCAGGACTCGATCGGTACGCTATCACTCGGATCTTCCAGATCGACCCGCCGTACCGGCGCTGTCACCCCCAGCGATTCGTCATAGATCAGATCGGACACGAACCGGCCCTCCTGACAAAACCGTCGGACCTGCAAGATGCCGGGAATCGAGACCTTGATCGGATCCTCGGAACATTTGAGCGTGTAACGCCACGAACCTTCCACTTCCCGTAACGCCGCCAATTTGTAGACCCCTCCCAATGCCGGCTGGTCGTGACAGGTCACGAGCTTGGTCCCCACTCCCCAGACTCCGATCCGAGCCCCTTGCTCTTTGAGCTCCTCGATCGCCGCCTCGTCCAGATCGTTACTGGCCACGATCTGCGCCGACTCGAATCCGGCCTCATCCAGCAACCGACGAGCCTCGATCGAAAGCGTCGCGAGATCACCCGAATCGAGCCGAACCCCCAGCATCTCGTGACCCGATTCCCGCAGATGGCGTCCCACCTCGATCGCCCGACGAACCCCGCGAATCGTGTCGAAGGTGTCGACGAGAAAAACACAGTTGTTGGGCATCGCTCGAGCGTAGGCCTGAAAGGATTCCAGTTCGTCCTCGAAGACCATGACCCAGCTGTGAGCGTGAGTCCCCTTCACCGGAATCCCGTACCGTTTCCCCGCGAGCACATTGGAGGTCGCCGCGCACCCTCCGAGGTAGGCCGCCCGGCTCGCGGTCAAGGCCCCGTCCACTCCCTGAGCTCGACGCAGGCCGAACTCGAGGACCGGATCCTCGCCCGCGGCCCGGCAGACCCGCGCGGCCTTCGTCGCGATCAGGGTCTGGAAGTTGATCTGGTTGAGCAGATAGGTCTCAACCAGTTGGGCCACCAGCAAAGAAGCCCGGACCCGCAAAAGCGGTTCATGGGGAAAACAGAGGGTCCCCTCCCGAAGCGCGTCGAGGTCCCCATCGAATCGAACCGACTCCAGGAATTCGAGAAAGAGAGGTTCGAACAGCGGTTCGGCGTCGGATCCGGTGAGTCCGGTTAGATACTCGAGGTCTTCGCTCTCGAACCGAAACGCTTCCAGCCACCCGACCGCGGACTCCAATCCAGCGGCGATTGCATAGCCCCCGGAAAAAGGCAAACGGCGGAAAAAAAGGTGAAAGACCGATTCCCGGTCCGCGAGCCCCGACTTCCAGTACCCCTGGGCCATGGTCAGCTGGTAGAGATCGGTCAGTAGCGCCCCCGAACCGAAAGAAGAGGGTGTGTTGTGTGAACCGCTCATCCCGCGATCCAGAACTCGACGGGTAACCTCGGCCCGCGATCGACGGCCCGGACCACGCGCCCCCGTTTCCGGTCGCCGATCGTCGTCCGAGCCTCTGAAAACATCCGGCCTAGTGGTGTCCTGTATCGCCCGTCTTGGCGGCGACTTTTTTCACGCCCATGAGCTTGCCCACGATCAGCGTAAGAATGGCCGCGCTGAAGGAACCCAGCGCCCCCATCTTGGCCGCCTCCAGAATCGGCCCATAGATTGCTTTCTCGGGCCCCTTGGCCAGCGGACCAAATGCCGCGTCGCTGACAAAGAGCGCCACGGTGAACCCGATCGCCGCGGCAAAACCGATCACCACCAGATCCTTCAGATTGAGGCCTTCGGGAAGCCCGAAGCCGAGACCCTTGGCAGCCACGAATCCGAACAGGAAGATCCCGACCGGTTTGCCCACGAGCAAACCGCCGAGCACCAACCACGTGGCATCCCCGACCGAGGCCATCACCACCCCGGCGTTGGCAAAACCGAAGACGCAGAGGATGAGCTCGACCGGATTCTTCCACCAGTGCTCGAACTCGTTCAGGGTGTCGTGACGCTGCATCTCCTTGGCCATGAAGATCCCCAGGTCGGTCTTGGCGTGAGGCATGGTCGGAATGATCGGCAAGAGCCCCAGAGCCGGGTGAACCCCGGTCTTGAAGAATCCGTACCAGGAGAGGGCGCCCGGAATGAGCAGATACCACCAGAACGACTTGAGGTGCATACGCCGGAAAACAAATCCGACCACCATGGCGATGACGGGTAGAACCATCCACACCGGATGCACATCGGTGCTGTAGAAAATTGCGATGATGAGGAGCCCCAGCGCATCGTCGGCGATCGCGAGCAGCAACAGGAAGCTGATCGCCGGATGTCCGGCCCCGAAGATGATTCGGGCGACCATGTAGCTGAAAGCGATGTCGGTCGCGCAAGGAATCGCCCAGCCGTTGCTAAGGGTCGCCATCTTGCCGAGCATCATCGCGCCAACAAGATAGACCCCCGCCGGCCCGACCATCCCACCGAGCGTTGCGATCAGAGGGGTTGCCGCCTTCTTGGGATCGTTGAGGGGCCCTCCGGGAAGAAGCGCTTCCCAGATCTCCTTCCCTGCGATGGCGAAAAAGAAGGCCATCAACACATCGTTAACGACCCAGTGCAGGTTCAGATGGTGATGCCCCCCTTCACCAAAAAAGTGAGCAATCCATTCGTGATGCACGAGATCGTGGTACTTGTGAAAAGCGGCGTCCCCGGAATTGGCCCAGATCAAGGCCACGAGGGTCCCGAAGATCAGGAAGAGAGAGTTCTCGAACAAAAAGTGAATCGTGCCCTTGATACGCTTGGTAACCATCGGAATCCCCGTCAAACATCTCCAGAAAAAACCGCAGCGAGAGGTCCGGCCTATCCGGTCGCTCGGCCTCAGTGCACACCTTACCCGGTTCTACACCGTGCGTCGACACCCGTCACCTGAGGTAACATCGGTTCGTTTCGTAACCGACGGCCCTCCTCGCCTTCACCGGGATCAAATCTTCTAACCGTTATCGCTCCAGCAGTTTGCAAAAAACCCACTCAGGAGACCGAGGAGACTCTTTCGTGGCACGAACCTTGCATTAGAACCGGACAATGAACCGGGGCATCGAACGACAACACATACTGGGAAGCACTCTTCTTCTGGGCACAGCCCTGCTGATCGGGCTCCTCCTGTGGACCGAGCCGTCCGGGTCCACGGAATCGACGGCACACTCGGTGGAAACCAGAGATTCGACCCCATCGCTGGCTCTATCCGCCCAGAAACCGACCCCCACAATTTCCAGCAACACGCCAACCAGGACTTCGAAAACGGCGACGAGTTCTCACTCTTCCCGACTGAGCCTCCACCTCCTCGAACACGGGGAGCCGCTTGCGGGTCTTCAGGTCCGCCTCACCGAAGGCGCTCGTATCCACGAAGACGTCACCGATGCCCGCGGTCGCTTGTACCTCGACATCACACCGGGAACCTATCAGGTCGAAATCCCCGAGCGGAACATCGTAACCGCGGTCGAAGTCGCCACGACCCGAACCTCCAACATCCAACTCGAAGTTCCCGGAACCCAATCCCTCCGTGGCCGAGTTCTCGACCTCGAAAGCCAGGCGCCCCTCGAAAACGCGTGGATCGAGGTCTTCCCCCGCGAAACGACGACCGACGAGGACAACCCAGCCTATCAGCGGATGGCCTGGACCCAGTCCGACGCTTCGGGTCACTTCCAGATCGACGGACTTCCGGATCGCCCTGTCCGCATCGTGGTCCAGCGACGAAGTCACGACACCCACGAGCAGATCATCGATCCCGGTACCGATCAGGAGATCCACATGCGCTCCTTCGGCACCGTTCAACTCGAGATTGTCGACGCCAACGGTCGGCCGACGATTCTCTCTCCGGTCACCGTCGAAATCACTGACGGCGATCGAATGCATGTCCAGCACGATCTCTTCTGCGACGAAAACGGTCGGCTCTATGTTACCGACCTGATCACCGGCACCTACTGGTTTCGCGTCCAGATCAACGGCGTCTGGTCCAAACGCAAAAGCGCTTACGCCACGCCCCAAAAAGAAGTTCCGACCGTCCTCACGGTCGATACCCAAGTCACTCTTCCCGAAACGGAAATTCCTCATGGTCCCGACGATCTTCAAAAGCCTGACGATCCTGATCCTGGCTGCCAGCACGATCACGGCGCAGAGCCCGAATCCAAGTAACACCAGCGACGGATCCTTCGGCCCTTATCTCCAGAACGCCACCACGAATTCGATCCTGGTGTGCTGGCGCACCGCATCTTCTGCGACCAGCGTGGTCGAGTACGGTCTCACCGCGCAACTCGGCCAGACCATTCAGAAGCTCTCTTCAGCGACCTATCACCAGGTCGCGGTGACCGGCCTGACCCCGGACACTCTCTACCACTACCGAGCTCGTTCCCTCGTCGGAACCCGAACCGTCTGGAGTGAAAACGGCACCTTCCGGACCGCGATCGATCCCTCTCAAAGCTCGACTCCATTCACTTTCGTCCACATGGCCGAAACCCACGACCACAAGGAAGTTGGCCTCTTCAAGGAAGAGATTCTCGCGGCCAAACCGCACCTGATCGTGGACGCCTCCGATCACGTCGACTACGGCAGCAAGATCGCCGAATGGGACGAATACTTCACCTACGGGGCACCCTTTTATCGCCACATCGTCAATTTCGGAGCCGTCGGGAATCACCTCTACCTGAAATCCGGCTGGTTCGGATCGGGCATCTTCGGCAACATCGATCTTTACAAGAAACTGGCCGCCCACCCCGGAAACGAGGAGTGGTACTCGGTCCGTTACGGCAACACCGAGTTCTTCTTCATCAACTCCAACTGGTACTACGATCCCTGGCGTCTCTCGACCCGACAAATCCGCTGGCTGAAGAAGGCGCTGGCCAAGGCTACCGACGGCGTGAACGACCCCGTCTTCAAGGTGGCGATCCATCACATGCCGATCTGGAGCTCCGGCCCCCTCCACCGCGAATTCCTGGATCGATTCTGGACCCGCCGCATGCTGCTCAAGCACTACAAGCGATACGGTCTGGATCTCGCGCTGACCTCGCACGATGCGCATACCGAACACTCGATCGACGGGAAGTTCCACGAACTTCAGACCGCCTGCGGCAAACTCCGCCACGAATGGCGCACCAAGAATCCCAAGTCGGTCTGGCGTCACAACAACGGCCGGACGATCGGAATCATCCGGGTTCAAGGCCGTCAGATGAACGTTGAGGTCGTCGATTCAGACGGCAAACGGCTGCACACCTTCACCGTAAAAAAGTAGATCCCTGGAGGGGGCCGCTCCGGGTGGGTACAATCCGCCCCCCATGGGTTCTCTAGCCAAATTCAGGGCGTCGATTCTAACCGCCGCCATCCTCTTTTCGACCGGCGGGGCCGCGATCAAGGCTTGCGGTTTCGGAGGACTGCAGGTAGCCGGCTTCCGCTCCGCGATTGCAGCAGCACTTTTCGCGTTGGTTCTCCCCGCTTCTCGCCGGAGATGGAACTGGAAAACTCTCGTGGTCGGAATGATCTACGCCGGAACGATGATCTCCTTCGTCCTCTCCAACAAGCTGACTACCGCCGCCAACACGATCTTTCTTCAATCCGCCGCGCCGATCTACGTGCTTCTCCTGTCTCCCTGGGTTCTACGTGAACGGATCACCCGGCGAGATTTTCTCTGGATCCTGCTCGTCGGCATCGGACTGGGGCTCTTTTTCGTGGAGGTCGACGCGCCGATTCAATCGGCCCCCGACCCGCTGAAGGGGAACCTGATCGCCCTGGTCGCCGGTCTCTTCTGGGGGCTCACGTTGATGGGCTTGCGGTGGCTGGAGCGAGATTCCGACCCCGAATCGCCCTCCGGATTGACCGGAGTTCTGGCCGGCAACCTCATCGCGGCCGCCATCTGCATCCCCCTGGCCCTTCCGGTTGAGGACAGCCGACTCCTCGACTGGGTAGTGATCGCTTACCTGGGTCTCTTCCAGATCGGAGTGGCCTACATCTTCCTCACTATCGGGTTTCGACGAGTCCCCGCCTTCGAGGGGTCCCTACTGATTCTTCTCGAACCGACCCTCAGCCCCGTCTGGGCCTGGCTCTTTCAAAACGAGGTTCCTGGCGCCTGGTCTCTCCTCGGGGGAACCCTCATCCTACTCACCTGCACCCTCCAATCGTTTCTGTCCCCCTCCTCCCAACCCCCCTCTGAAACGGAGCCCAAACCGTCATGAACGCACCGATCCTCGAACCCGCCGCACTCGAAACCCTGCTCGACCTCCTCGCGATCGAAGGCCTCAGCGGTCAGGAGACACAGATATCCCGAGAGATCACCCGTTTCTGCCGGTCGGCCGGCGTTTCAAAAAAAGACATCGGTCTGGACGGAGCGGAAAAACGGATCGGTCGTGGATTTGAAATCGGCAATTTGCTCGTCCGGCTTCCGGGGACCCGACGCGGTCCGCGCCGTCTCTTCATGACCCACATGGACACTGTCCCTCTCTGTCGCGGAGCGCGTCCGGTACGCAAGGGTGACCTCATTGTTCCGGCCGGCCCCACCGCTCTGGGAGGAGACAACCGCACCGGCTGCGCCTGCCTGATCACAATGATCGAAACGATCCTCCGTGAAAAACTCGACCATCCTCCGCTGACGATCCTTTTCACCGTGGGGGAAGAGATTGGATTGTTAGGCTCCCGGCATCTCCGCAAAAAAGATCTGCGTGGCATTCAGATGGGATTCAACGTCGACGGCGGCACCCCCTCTCGGTTTGTCGTGGGCGCCATCGGCTCCACCGACTGGCGAATTGAAGTCGAAGGCATCGCGGCCCACGCCGGCGCTCAGCCCGAACGAGGGGTCTCAGCCGCCATCATCACCGCCAAAGCGCTCGAAAAAATCCACCGCGACGGATGGTTCGGTAAGATCGAAAAGGGCCGTAATCGAGGCACAGCGAATGTCGGACGGATCGAAGGAGGACAGGCCACCAACGAGGTCACTCCCCGAATGACAATCGAGGGGGAATCGCGAAGCCACCAACCGGCCTTCCGAAAACGTATCGTCGCAGCGTACGAAAAAGCGTTCGCCCGGGCGGCCCGCGCGGTCCGCAACGTGGATGGGATCTCCGGAACATCCCGACTGGAAATCGTGGACTCGTTCGAGGCATTCCGGATCTCCGCCCGCAGCGACGCCGGACGTCACGCGGCCCGGGCCGCTCGTGCGGTAGGACTCGATCCCGAGTTCCAGGTCTGCAACGGCGGTCTCGACGCCACTCCACTCAACGAGAAAGGGATTCCCACGGTCACCTTCGGAGCCGGCCAAAACCAACCTCATTCCCTCGACGAACACGTCAACATTCCCGACTACTTCGATAGCTGTCGTCTCGCGGTCGCGCTGGCGACCCTCTGAGTCTTTCCAAAAATAGCCGACTCAACGACGTTTTTTTGGAGGAGCCATCTTGACCAATCGCGGGTGAAAACGGGCCAGTGAATCGACCAGATCCACCTGGTCGGCCATCACGCTCTCAATGTCCTTGTACACGCCGGGAACCTCATCGATTCCGGCGCTGAGCAGTCGAACGCCCTGATCGGCGAGAAGTTTGCGCACCGCGGACCAGGTAAACGATTTTTGAGCCTGCTTCCTCGACATGACCCGGCCCGCTCCGTGACTGGCGCTCTGGATCGCGTCTACCGACCCCTTGCCGCGCACCACAAAAGCCGGACTCGCCATCGAACCGGGGATCACTCCCAATACGCCTTCTCCCGCCGGGGTCGCTCCCTTGCGATGAACAATCACCTCCCGCCCTTGATGCATCTCCTTCCAGGCGAAGTTGTGATGATTCTCGATCGAGAGGAGAGACTTCGAACCGAGATGGCGCAAGATCTCCCGGTGAATCACCGCGTGATTGGCCGCCGCGTAACGCCCCATGAGCTCCATCGCCGCCCAGTATTCCTGACCCGACTCGCTATCGAGATCGAGCCAGGCCAGATGCTGGAGCTCTTTGGGAAGACCGGGGTGAAGTTCCATCGCCAGCTTCGAGTAGTGATTGGCAATCGCCGAGCCCGGCCCCCGACTGCCGCTGTGAGAAAGCAGCGCGAGATACCGACCGGGCTCCAGGCCGAGTTCTTTCCGATCCAGAACCAGTTCACCAAACTCGACGAAGTGATTTCCCGACCCACTACTCCCCAACTGGACTCGCGCCTTCTGTTTCAGGTTCCGAGTAAGCGGAAGTATATTCCAGTCCTCATCCATCACCTCGTGATCCCGAGGTTTCTGAAAAGCGGCCCCCACCCCGAAACGGGTCTCCTCTTCGATCGCTCCGGCCAATCGGTCCGCCTGTCCCCGAAGAGTGTCCTCGGGCAGATCCAGAACCGTGATTTTCATGCGGCAGGCGATATCCACTCCGACGGCATAGGGGATCACCGCTTTCTCACAAGCGAGTACTCCACCGATAGGAAGTCCATAACCCAGATGCGCGTCGGGCATGAGCGCGCCGGCCACGGCGATCGGCAATCGACACGCATCTCGAAGCTGCCCCACCGCCTTGGGATCCAGATCGCGTCCCCACGAATGCCACGGAGCCGGAACATCACGCTCGACAAACGGCTCGGGAGCGGAGGGTTGAACGAGTAGCGCGACGGCCAGCTCCCCAAAGTCAGGATCTTCCCGATAGGCTTCCGGGTCTTCCGCCAACGCCCGAAGGGTTTGTACCAGTTGCTTCTGGGACTTCCCGGCCGCAAAAGCAGGCCCAAGCAGCCGCATCGCCAGTCGAGTCAACTCCCCAGATGGAATTCCGAGTTTTACCAGATCACGCGCCTTCACGATCCGCCCCTTTCTCCCTGTGGTCAATCTAGACGCTAGTTATTGTGGCTTACTCTTTCAAGCCCGACAAGAATTGGAAAGGAAACGGACCGATCCCTTCCAAAAATCACCGATGCAACCGAAATCCTCCCACCCGAAACGTTGCCGACTGCCCCACTTTTCTCCGAGCAGCAGGAGGTTGATTGTCTCCAACCGAGGGGATCCTCTTTGGAATCGTATAAATAGAACCCCCACAAACATGATTGTGAAAAAGCCGAGAAAAACTCTCAAGCGAATTAATAGTAATCACTTACAGACACATTTACCCAGATCTCCGGAAGATAGAACCGACCAAAAGCGCTCGAAAAGAGCTCCTCTCCCCTTGAATCATTCCATCATGATATTATGATATTAAAATATGAATGGTCGTACTGATAGCCCCACCGAAACCCTCAAGGTTCTGGCCGATCCGATTCGGCTCCGGATCCTCGGCCTCCTCGACCGGAACGAACTGTCCGTAGGCGAGGTTTCAGCCGCTCTAGGGATGTCCCAAAGTCGGGTAAGCAACCACCTCCGCCATCTTCGCGGAGCCCGCTTGCTGGCCGAACGCCATGCCGGCACCACGGTTTACCTGGCCCTGTCCGGCCCGAGCGACAACACCCCCCTGGCGCACCGACTCTGGACCACTGTTCGAGAGGAACTGGCCGCATTGCCCGAACATCGAGCCGACCTGACCCGACTCGAAAAAGTACTTCGCGAGCGACGCAAGCGCGAAGGAGCCTTCTTCGATCAGATCGCCTCGGATTGGCACGAAATCGCGAACAACTTCGAAACCGGGCAAGCTCGAGAACGACTCGCTTCCCACCTCCTTCCCAAAAATTTTGTCCTCGCCGACCTGGGCTGTGGAACCGGCTACATCGCCGAAGCCTTTCGGGGCATCTGCGACCAGATCCTGTGCATCGATCGATCCGTTTCCATGCTCGATGAATCTCGAAAACGTTTTGCCGATTCCGCCCACGGAAGCCGAATGACTCATATCTGCAGCTCGCTGGAGTGCCTTCCTCTTCCGGACCAATCGGTGGACGGAGCCCTGGCCGGGATGGTCTTTCATCACCTTCCCTCCTTCGAGGGGCCGCTGGCAGAAATGCGACGTATACTTCGACCTGGAGGGAGCGCTGTTCTTCTTGAACTGCAACCCCACCGAGAATCCTGGATGCAAGAGGAACTCGGCGATCGCCATCTGGGCATCGAACCTTCCGACCTGATCGAAGCGATGACCCGGGCCGGATTCGAGGACGTGACCCTCGACCCAGTCAACGATCGCTATCAACCTCCGGCTCCGGGAAACGCCTCCGTCTCTCTTGCTCTTTACATCGTTCGCGGTCGAACTCCTGTTCCGACCGATACGAATTCTGTCCTTTTCCCAACAACGAAACAAACACTTCAAACTGTCTGAATTCAAAATGAGAGAAAAATCATGACCACGACAACTGTGCAACTCGACTACAAGGTAGCCGACCTTTCTCTGGCCGACTGGGGCCGTAAAGAAATCGAACTTGCCGAGCAGGAAATGCCCGGCCTGATGGCCCTACGAGCGGAATACGGAGAATCCAAACCGCTTACCGGCGCCCGGATTTCCGGGTCGCTTCACATGACCATTCAAACCGCGGTTCTGATCGAAACCCTGGTCGATCTAGGCGCCCAGGTTCGGTGGGCCAGCTGTAATATCTTCTCCACTCAGGATCATGCGGCCGCCGCCGTCGCGGTGGGCCCAAACGGAACCGCTGAAAATCTGCAAGGTGTCCCGGTTTTTGCCTGGAAGGGTGAAACCCTCGAAGAGTACTGGTGGTGCACCGAGCAAGCTCTTACCTGGCCCGGACTCGATGGCCCCAACCTGATCCTCGACGACGGGGGTGACGCCACCCTTCTCGTCCACCTGGGAACCGAATTCGAAGCCGCAGGCGCCATCCCCGCCGATCAGCCTGAGGATTCCGAGGAATACGGATACATCCTCGCCCTACTACGCCAGACCCTGAACAATTCCTCCGACAAATGGACTCGCATGTCGGCCGGCATTCAGGGAGTCTCCGAAGAGACAACCACCGGTGTTCACCGACTCTACGAGCGCATGCATAACAACACGCTCCTCTTCGGCGCCATCAACGTCAACGATTCGGTGACCAAAAGTAAATTTGACAACCTCTACGGTTGCCGCCACTCCCTCGTCGACGGAATCATGCGTGCCACCGACGTGATGCTCAGCGGCAAAGTCGCCGTCATCTGTGGATACGGCGATGTCGGAAAAGGCTGCGCTCAGTCTCTCCGTGGTCAGGGAGCTCGGGTCATCGTCACCGAAATCGATCCCATCTGCGCCCTGCAAGCCGCCATGGAAGGGTACGAGGTCAACACTCTCGATAACGTGGTGGAAACCGCTGATATTTTCGTCACCACTACCGGCAACTTCGGTGTCATTCTGGCCGACCACATGGTGCGCATGAAACAGGGCGCCATCGTCGGCAACATCGGACACTTCGATAACGAGATCGACATCGCCGGCCTGAAAAAAATCCCTGGCACCCGAACTCGCAACATCAAACCCCAGGTCGATGAGTGGATCTTCGCGGACGGACATTCCATCTTGTTGCTCGCCGAAGGACGACTCCTCAACCTCGGCTGCGCTACCGGCCACCCGAGTTTTGTCATGTCCTGCAGCTTCACCAATCAGGTTCTCGCCCAGATCGAACTGTTCGTGAACCCTCAGAAGTACGACAAGAAGGTGTGCACCCTTCCCAAATCGCTCGACGAAAAGGTGGCCCGACTGCACCTCGACAAGCTTGGAGTCCATTTGACCGAGCTTCGACCGGAGCAAGCAAAGTATATCGGAGTCTCCCAGGAGGGCCCTTACAAGCCGGATTACTACCGGTATTGATCGACAACTCCTGATTCATCGTCCCCAAACGGGGCGCGGGAGGTGACTCCCGCGCCCCGCCTTCTGAGTCGATCCCGCTTTCACCATTTCTCAATCCGAGCCTCACGAATTCCGCTCCATGTCCACAATCACGATCCAGTCGGTGAACATCTGGGGAACACTGGTTCATCTGGACCAACAGATGGGAACCTATTTCCCGATTCTGCTCCTGCCTGGCCTGGGGCTCTTACTTCGTGGATGGAAGTTTCACAAGCTGTTCCTTTTTACCAGTGGAGCTCTGGTCAGCACTCTGACCCTGCACGAACTTTCCCGGAATCTGAATCCCGATCTCTCTTTGACCCTGTCCCTGGTTGGAGGTCTATTATTCGGCGCCCTGGCCCTTCCATTCCTCTACGGCTACATCTTCCTCACCGGCGGACTCTTTGCCTGGGGAGTTCTCAACCTGGCCAGCCTCGCCACCCACTCTCACTCCTACCCGATTTCTGAACCGACCTCCCTGCTCGTACTCCTTCTCGGCGGCCTCCTCGCTCTCACCAACCACCGGATCGCTATCGTCTTCATCACGAGCTTCCTCGGATCGGCCCTGACCCTCCTGGGCATACTCTCGATCCTTCACGCCTTATCTCCGAGCCACGTGACCCAGGCCACGCAGTACGCTCAGCACCACGGCATTCTCCTGGCCTACGCGTTCGGATTCCTCACCTGCCTGGGAACCGTTTTGCAACCAACCCCGATCGACCTTCCCCCAGAATAACGCCCTCAGTTCTCCGAGCCAGCGGTCGTCGCGCTGGAAAAATCCCCGGATTCCGGACTGTCTGCTTCGGGCAAGTCCAGCATGATCCTCAACTGCTCATATCGCTGAAACACGGCATCCCCGGTCTCTCGTTCGAGCAGAGCCTGGAGCCCACACTCCCCCAGAACCGCCTCAAAAGATTTCACCACCTCCACCGCCTCCACCACGAAGCGTCCTTCGAGGAAACTTTCCGCAACCGTAATGTACGCATCGAAGACCCCTGCCGGATACAGCTTGGAATAGAAAACGTCGATATCGTCATAAACGGTTTCCAGCCTGGAGCGTTCGAAGAGATAGATACTCCGAATAGTGACCTTCTCGGTGGTGTAACAAGAGACAATTCCTTCCATCTCCACCCGAGCTTTCTCAAATTTTGAACGAATCTCCCGCAACTTGGTTGGAAACTCCCGATCGACTTCACCCAGGATTTCCCAAAGACTCTCACTCTCGGCCAGATCAGAATACCCGGGAGCGATCTCGACCAGATTCAACTCTTCGAGCGAAAGCATGCTCACCAGGTGATAGAGGTGCTTCACATGCAGGAGAAAACCTTGCACCGTACTCCCCTTGACCCTCGGAAGATCGCCAGACGCCACCTCCAGGAACGGGAAAAGATAGTGCGTACGTAACCGAACCAACTCCTCGAAATCGAAAAGAGCCGAGATTTCCTGGTAACTAACCTTCTGAATCACTTCGGTACGAAGAGTCCCGTAACGCTCACACAGGGCGTGCACCCGCTTCTCGTACTTTTCGGCAATGGCGAGATTCAGAAAATAGGCGTCATAAAACAGAGCGAAAAGGTCATAAAAACAGCGCAGACGATTGCGACGCCGTCGTTCGACATAGGCATGTGGGGTGGACTGGATTCGGTAGGTCATCCGCTGCAAGATTCTAAGGACAGAAGAACCAAAAAGTTTTATTATAGTGGATTCTGATAGATAAGAACTGAATTACGGTTATCCTGCTAACGAAGTTCTATTTTCATCGTATGGGTCATTACAACCCCAATCATCAGCCTCACCGGGGCCTTAGCCCCGCCGCACTGGAGATTCTTCCCCATGACAATGGCACGCTCCCTCTGGATCGTTCTCCTGATTACATTCCTCTTTGTCCCCGCGGGCTGGGCTCAGGACGAAGCCGATATCCTCAAATTCCGTCAAGCTCACCAGGAAGGGCTTAACCATTTGCAGTCGGGCCAATATACCCAGGCAATCGAAAGCTTCAAGAAAGCCATCGAAGCGATTCCCGAAGAGAGCAGCACATACTACAACATCGCGTGCGCCTACAGCCTTTCCGGCGATGTAGAGCAAGGCGTGCGTTGGCTCGAAGAAGCGATCCGACACGGTTTCGACGATGCCGGTCACATTCGCCGCGATGCCGACCTCCAGAATTTACGCAAGCATCCTCGCTACCAGCGAATTATCAAAAACCTCGACCGAAACCCGGAACGTGGTCCCTATAAGGTTGACTTCTTCCGTCCCAAGGGATTTGCCAATGGGAAGAAATACCCGCTCCTGATTGCCCTCCATAACAACGGGAATAACTCGACCAAATTCAGCAACGCCTGGAAGGATGTCACTGGAGCCAAGGGGTATGTACTGGCCTCCGTACAAGGCCGCAAGAAAGGTCACCGTGGCTACGGATGGAACGATGACGCCGAATGGGACATTCTTCGCGCCGTCCGCGAGGGAGTCCAAAAACATGGTGTCGACTCCAATCGGGTCTACATCACCGGATTCAGTGAAGGGGCCATCCTCGCCTATTACGTGGGACTTCGACATCCCGAAGTGTTTGCCGGCATCATTCCGGTGTCGGGCATTTTCGATCCCAACGTGGTCCTTCCGATGATTTCTACGGCTCGGGGCATGGGCATCTTTATCCTCCAGGGAGCCCGAGATCCTCAAACCCTTAGCAACGCTCGTTCGGCTGTCAAAATACTTCAGCCCAACCGCAATATCGAATTGAAATATCTCGAACACCCGGGAGGTCACGCTTTCCCCCCCAATCGAGCCCAGGTTCTTTCTTCTATCCTGGACTGGATGAATGGACTTCGAGTTTCAGGCGGCCGCACGGGAAAACCTGACGCCCAAAAAGTCTGGTACTAAACTTCCGGCGATCACAGTCTGTCGCTACGGAATTACCGGATTCGATTCCCATGGGTAGTCAAGCCCCCTCTCCCAACCCGCGGGAAGCCAAATGGTGGCAAACGGAAGGAGATGGGCGAATCCTGTGCACCCTGTGTCCCCGAGACTGTCGTATCGGTGAGGGACAATCGGGATTCTGCTTCATTCGACGCCATGAAAACGGTCGCCTCCTCAACTACGGGTACGGGACCTCGACCGGTTTCGCCGTCGACCCCATCGAGAAAAAGCCTCTTTCCCATTTCCACCCCGGGACCTCCGTGCTTTCGTTTGGTACCGCGGGATGCAACCTCGGATGCAAATTCTGCCAGAACTGGCACATCTCCAAAGCTCATCTGGACGCCACGGCTAGTCAGCAGGTAACCCCTGAAGATATCGTCGCTCTGGCCAAGAGACATCGATGCCCCTCGATCGCTTTCACCTATAACGACCCGACCATCATCGGTGAATTCGTCATCGACGTCAGCCTGGAGGCTCGAATGGCGGGGCTTTACCCCGTTTTGGTTACTGCTGGCTACATCTCCCCGGAAGCCAGGAGTGAAGTCTATGAGAACATTGCTGCTGTCAACATCGACCTCAAAGCCTTTTCCGAGCCTTTTTACCGCAAACTCACCCTGAGCAATCTCAAGCCGGTCCTGGACACAATCCGCTGGGTTGCAAACGAAACAGATATTTGGATGGAACTGACCACCCTGTTGATCCCCGGGCATAACGATTCGTCTACCGAGATCACCTCGATGTGTGAATGGATTTTAGAAGAGTGTGGACCTCAGGTTCCTCTGCACTTCACAGCCTTCCACCCCGACTTCAAAATGAAGCAGGTCCCACACACCCCCCAGGAAACCCTCCGACGAGCCCGCTCCCTCGCGCAAAAAGCGGGGATCGCCCATGTGTACATCGGAAACATCCACGATTCCGAAGGACAAACCACTTCATGCCAGTCTTGCGGTTCCGTCCTGATCCAGAGAGACTGGCATTCCATACTGCAATACCGATTGCTGGGCAATCGGTGTCCCGACTGCGAGGAACCTCTCGTCGGTCACTTCTCGCCTTCGGCTCCTTCTCGAACCGATTCCCGACCCTATCGAGCCCATTAGAGGAAAATCCCGGATGAAGGCCGCAACCTGCGAACAGATTCGAGAACTCGATCGTCGAGCCAGCAAGGACTACTCCATCCCTTCCATACTTCTCATGGAAAATGCGGGCCGGGCAGCGGCCCACCACATTCTCGACCGACTCCCTTCCGACAACCGTTCTCCGGTTGTTATCCTCTGTGGGAAGGGGAACAACGGCGGAGACGGCTTTGTGGTTGCCCGACACCTTTTCAACCGAGGACTCGAAATCCGACCCCTCCTTGTCGGATCTCGTGACGATATCCCCCCCACCAGCGACTCCGGAATCAATCTGTCCATTCTCGACTCCCTCGGCCTATCCCCTCACCCCATCCAATCGATCGATGAACTCGAAAATTTTCGTCCAGATTTCCTCGACGCCAGCCTCCTGGTCGATGCCTTGTTAGGAACCGGTCTCTCCCGACCTGTTCGAGGTCTTTACGCCCAATGCATCGATATGCTCAACGCCTCCGGTCGTCCCATCACAGCGCTCGATACCCCTTCAGGTCTCAACGCCGATACCGGAGAAGTCCTGGGAACAGCCATCCGAGCCGACAGCACGGTCACTTTCGCTCTACCCAAAATCGGATTCTTTTTGCTTGAAGGTCCCGCTCACACGGGTGAACTGGACGTAGCCGAAATATCGATCCCCCTCCCACTCATTCAGGATTTCATCCAATGAAGCCACGGCTATCGCTGATCCTCTCCCTAATCACCCTGTTCCTGTTAGCAGGTTGCTCCTCCAAGGTTGTCTGGAACGAACGTACAGCTACTGATGGCTCACGTATCCTCATTCCTTGCTGCCCTCGATGCGGCCAATATGTCGAGTACGATCAAACCGAGTGCGACGGGGTCTTCCTGCAATGGACAGAACGCCCGGAAGAACCCTGATGAATCGTTCGGAACGAACCCACCCATCCATCGACACCTTTATTCTGGACATCAAGAAAGCCCAGATCGAAGAGATCGTGGTACGCATCACCAACGAATTTCGCCCCATCCAAGGGGTACCGATCACCTCCGACTTCAAATACAAAAGAATCGAACTACTCGGTTATCGGGATTCGATCCTCTACAAGTGCACTCTCGAAGGGCAGAGTCCGGAGTCGATCAGTCCCTCGCTTGCCTCCTCAGGTCTTCGCATCCGCTGGGTATCCGGAAACATCACCTGAATCGACGCAACACCTCGCTCTCGAGTCGATTCATCCGGCTTCTCTGTTCAATCGTATCGTCCTCCTCGCCAGCGAGATGCAAAACTCCGTGAATCACATATCGCAAAAGCTCCTCCTCGTAATCCAGTCCTCGCTCGCCGGCCTCCCGGTCGGCTTGATCGATATTGACTATGACCTCTCCGAGAAGATCGTCCGGTCCCTCATCGGCCAGATCGAAGGTCAAACAGTCGGTCTCGTAGTCGTGTCCTAAAAAATCTCGATTCAGACAATGGATCTCATCCGCTCCCACAAAAGTGACCGACAGTTCTCCCTTCAGACCGCGACGAGCCATCACATCGAGAGCCACCAATCGGACGAGATCTTCCGACATTCTCAACCCGCTCTCGTGACGAACGGCGATTTCTACCGACCCACGAAAATCCCCCGAATCGTTAACTTCGGAGTTCAAACTCAGGAACGATTCTTTTCCGGGGTATGCTCGTCTGTCCCCTCATACGCCTGGACAATGGCCCGAACCAGAGGGTGTCGCACAATGTCCACATCCTCGAAGTCCACGAACGAGATTCCCTCGACACCATCGAGAACTTCTCGACACTCCACAAGACCTGAGGAGGTGCCTGGATCGAGATCAATCTGGGTGATATCGCCAGTGATCACCGCTCGAGCCCCCGTACCGATACGAGTCAGGAACATCTTCATCTGACCGGGAGTCGTATTCTGGGCTTCATCGAGAATGATAAATGCATTATTGAGAGTTCGTCCACGCATATAGGCCAACGGAACGATTTCGATGATATCCCTCTCCTGATACTTCTGAATCTGAGACCAATCCAGAATGTCGCCGAGAGCATCGTAGAGTGGACGAAGATAGGGATTGATCTTCGCCTGAAAATCGCCCGGCAAAAACCCCAACCGCTCACCGGCCTCGACCGCCGGTCGAACCAGCACCAGACGACGAACACGCCCCGACTTCAGCGCTGCCACCGCCATCGCTACCGCCAGGTAAGTTTTCCCAGTACCTGCGGGACCGATCCCAAAGACAACATCATTCCCGGAAATAGCCTCCACATACCGGCGCTGATTCTCCGAACGTGGCCTGACGGAAAGACGACGGTCCACCCTCCTGTAATCCGGCCGGGAGTTTTCGGCATCGTGCGTCTCGGGAAGGTGCCCATGCTTCTCCTCACGAACGAATCGCTCCACATCGCCTTGCCGCAGCGACCTCCCCGAACGGATGGTGGACAGAAACCGATCGAATACCCGTCCGGCCGACTCCACAGCCCGCTCGTCCCCCCTCAAAAGACAGAGTCCATCGCGAGCGACCAACTGAATACCGAAAGCCTCTCGAACAGTCCGGAGGTTTCGATCATAGGCGCCGCAAAAAGCCCTCGTTTCATCCCGGTTGTCCAGTTCGATTCGACGTTCGGTTTTCTGCATATTCACCTCATCTGAAAGATTTTGGTTCGGTCCCCAAGCGGATTATGCCGGGTACCCGAGGGGCCCCGACCACAACATCATGTAGAAAGCCCTCTTAATGAATAATAGACCAAGGGAGCCGCAAACGTCAGGCTATCTGTCAAATCGAAGAAACCTCCGAACTCCGGAATCAATGTTTTACTGTCCTTGATCCCCGCCTTTCGCTTCAAGAAGGATTCCGTCAAATCGCCGATAAGTGAGCTCAAACCCACCAGAACCCCAAATCCGACGGCAGGAACCGGCTCCAATAAAGCCGTAACAGGCGGCACCCAGCGAGCAAAACAAAAAGCAAAAAAAGCGGAAAGAAAAAGCCCTCCGAGAGTCCCTTCGACCGATTTTCCCGGACTGATCGAGGGGATCAACTTCTTACGACCAAAACGTTTACCAACAAGATATCCCCCGATATCAGCCCCTTTGGCCACCAAAATCAGGAAGAGCAAAAGCGCAATCCCATCGGCCTCAGGTCGCCCGAATCCACGCTCCCCCATATCCATGAATCGTAAAAGGAGCAGGTGAGACAAACCCAACACCAGATAAAGCCACCCCAGCGCGACCAGGGCGCTCTCTCCTACGATCCCGAACTTGTCGCCCTGCTCGTGGTTCCCAACGGTCGCTTTTTCGAGCGTGTATTCACGCATCGACCAGAACAAAAGACAAAATATCCCGAAAAACAGAGTCGCCTGAAGTGACCAGGCCTCGAATCGAGCATGCTCAACTCCCCAGATCCCAAACAGGCTCGTCATCGCCAGAAGAGCGCCCAGCACTCGAAAACCCCGTCGCACTTTGAACATGCAAAGGAATTCGTCGAAACTGCCCAACACCACAAGCCCCAGAACCAGCAACGTGCCGATATCGGTTTCCAACCGAAGATCGAGCCACAATACCGCTCCGATCAGACTCAACAACAAGGTTCCGATCGCGATCCGAACTCGATACAACTCAAAGTCCTCCGTGTCGCAGAACCGAATGATTACGATCCGGGCCTGTGCCCACAAAAACGACCGGGACACCGACAAATGACTCGATTCGCTCGATATATCGAAGCGCCCCCTCTGGAAGTTCAGAGCTACCGACTTCCTGTTCGGGCCAACCGACCATCTCCTCGTAAATCGGGATGACCTCTTCCAGAACATGAGATTCCGGTGTGAAAGGAATTTCGTTCCCGCTCATATCCTCATAACCGACACAAATTTTGAGCCCTTCCTGTCCGCCCAGAACATCGATTTTGGTCAAGGCCAGCGCGTCGATTCCGTTGAGAGCCACGGAATAACCCAGAGCCGGGAGATCCAACCATCCACAGCGCCTCGGTCGCCCAGTCGTCGCGCCGAATTCCTTACCTTTTTCCCGGAGCGATTCCCCATGGGCCCCCTTTTCCTCGGTCGGAAACGGCCCCTCTCCCACTCGGGTCGCATAAGCTTTCACCACCCCTAGGATATGCTCGATCGAGCGGGAAGGTACACCCGAACCGGGTCCTAACCCCAGCGCGCTAGAAGTGGAACTGGTGACAAATGGATAAGTTCCGTGATCGATATCCAGCAAAGTTCCCTGCGCGCCTTCGAAAAGAACTCGGCGGCCCGTTCGGATCGCCTCTCGAATCAAATGTCCCGTATCCACGAAACACGGTTGAAGTCGATTACCAAGCGAGAGCAATAAGTCCAGTGTTGCCTCCAGGTCGGGATACTCCATCCCTTGCCGCTCCATCACAGGAGCCATTTCCTCCAGTCGGGCCTGGAGCAGAGAACGGACAACGGATTCCCCTCGGTCCAGGTCTCCGACCCGCAATCCGACCCGGCGCATCTTGTCCGAGTAAGCCGGACCGATCCCGCGCCCGGTAGTCCCGATGGGAAGCCCCATACTCGGCAGTCGGTCCCGGCCACGATCCAGAATCTTGTGATACGGAAGGACCAGATGAGCCAACCGACTCACACGAAGTCGTTTTTCGACTTCCAGCCCCACGGCATTCAACGCATCGATCTCCTCACACAACGACTCCAAATCGAGAACCACTCCTGCTCCGATAACACAGATCGGATCGGGATGGAAAGCTCCGCTAGGTAGTAGATGCCCGACCATCTTGCGTCCATCTACCCAGACGGTATGCCCCGCATTGGCGCCTCCCTGGCATCGAACCACAAAATCCGCCGAGGCGGCGTAGTGGTCCACCACCTTTCCCTTCCCCTCATCTCCCCACTGGAGTCCAACCACGGCGCGAACTTTCAAGGAATCGGGAATCAGAACCCCCTTCCAGATATCGAAACCTTCTCAACCATTCAATCAGTTCCTCGCTTCTTGCCAAGACGCCCAAGAACATCCGAAAGGGCCTCGGAATGTTCCCGTATTTCCGGAGTCGCCTCCGCATCTTCACGTATAACCCGAGTCAGATTTCGAGCTCGATCCAAAACCCCCGTCAGAGAGTTGATCCGTCGCGTATCTTCATCCCCTTGTAATTTCGATTGCCAATCCCTCTGTCGATTCATTTCAAAGAGTCGATTGAGGTTTGCGGCAAGATCCTGGAATAGATCGTTATCCCGAACCCGAACTTCGCACTTCTCTCCTTCAAGAGTTTTCTTGATCGCCCGATTGATCCGCTGCGCGGGTCCAGACATCCGCTGAGAAAGGAGGAGGGTGTAAAGCCCCATGAACAGGGTAACAAGAAGCACAAAAATGCCGTTGGTCAGAATGATCAAGCTCAAATCTTCGATATATTCCGGAGCGATGGGACCTTGCTTCAGGATCCGCATACTGAAATAGAGGGTGATCAAGAGGGTAAAGACAAAAGCCAGGGACATGACCGTCCAGACCAGTACGTAGTGCCGGAGGAAACCACTTCCAACAGTCATCTGGCGTCGTTTCTGACGTGTAGATTCCGGAATTTCACCGGAAGATGCGTTTTCATCCGAAGATTGCATCGGCCTGGCACATACCCCTACAAAAGGATCCATTCAAAGGATATAAACGCTCGATTGCGTAACAGTCAGCCGGAGTCGACCCCACTCCATCTCGAATCGGTCTTCCCTACCGATGCCACGGGTCTAGAGTCGGGATTATAGGAGGGAAGACGGCGGAGTGTCAATTTCACTTGACAGCTACAAGGAGGGCCACTTACGATTCCTCCTCTTCTGGAGCCTCCAGACCCCAAGGAGCCATTGATTATGAAGTTTTTAGTGTCCTTCGGACTGACCGTTTTTCTCTTCATCCAAGCCGTCTCGGCCCAAACCGACAGTACGCAACGACGGTGGAAGCTGGATTTCAAAGTCGGCAAGTTCGACAGCATCATCATCAAGGACCCGCTGGGATACCGGAAGGTGTACTGGTACATGACCTACAAGGTCACCAACAACACCGGAGCTCCTCGTAAGATGGACCTCGATATCTGGCTGATCACGGATGTACCCAAGGGCGACATCAAGAAAACCGAACTGGGTAACATCTTCCAGCACTGCAAACTGCCGGACAATCTCAAAACCATCACAATCGACGATAAGATCAACGCTCTGCGTATCTCCCAGGGGTTGAAGCCGGAAGAAGCCCACGTGTACAAGCACGATCAGATCATCTCACTCCGCAAGGCCATGCACCGGGAAAACCTTCGGATTTTCTCCCAGCGAGAAGCCTTCCTGAACCACTTTCGGCGCGACTTCGAAGGTGTGTATCCCGAGGTGAAGGAAAAGCTGGAAAAGCAACTGGGTAAAAAGCTCCACTCCAACTCCGACTTCCTCATTCCTCGCAACGAACCGAAAACCATTCGCACGCCGAATCGGACCTACGAATCCAAAACACAACGAATGGAAATCGCTGACGGTCAATCCATTGACGGTGTGGCCATTTTCGGAAACGTGTCGCGTGAAGCCGACTACATCGGTGTCATGCTCCGGGGACTAGTCCAGTCGATTGTACGCGTGGACGATCCCGACGATCCCGATGAAATCCGAGAGCTCGTTTACTCCGAGAAGAAAGTCAAGCTCGTCTGCTTTGAACGCCTCGGAGATGAATTCCATCGCCCCACCTCGATCTCCCGATACCTGGGCGAGCGCTGGATCGTCTTAGACAAAAAACTGGTCGACTGACCTCCTCTCGCTAGAAACGCGCCCCCCCTTTTCAGGAGAAGTACGCGAGAAGCGCGTGCCTGAATCTGGACCGTACCCTCTTCCTGTAACGGAAGAGGGGAATCGCCCTCTCGACAGCCAGATCAGCGCTTACGCTTGGAGGTCGACTTCTTGGCGGTCTTCTTCGCGGTCTTCTTGGCGGTCTTCTTCGCGGTCTTCTTCGCGGTCTTCTTGGCGGTCTTCTTCGCGGTCTTCTTCGCGGTCTTCTTCGCGGTCTTCTTCGCGGTCTTCTTGGCGGTCTTCTTGGCGGTCTTCTTCGCGGTCTTCTTCGCGGTCTTCTTCGCCGACTTCTTCGCCGACTTCTTCGCCGACTTCTTCGCCGACTTCTTCGCCGACTTCTTCGCCGACTTCTTCGCCGACTTCTTCGCCGACTTCTTCGCCGACTTCTTCGCCGACTTCTTCGCCGACT
>JASMLP010000027.1 GCA_030748635.1 Planctomycetota bacterium | reverse complement strand
CTGAGTACAAAACCAGATGCCCAGCATCTCTTTGTCCAATTCGGACCGCACCGATTTCTGTAGGTCCTCCACAAACGACCTATCCAGGCGCACTGTAGATGAACGTCTATATTCCACCCGATCCGGCATCGTGGTCGAAATGACGTAGGCCGCATGACCGGGGCTACGAGGTTCCAGTCCTCCCGGATGGGGAGCAAGATCAGTACCTTCACGGAGTTGGGATGTTTCACCCTCCCCCATCAAACGGGAGCCCGTTCCCGAGTCCTGGGAACCGGTTGTGATGTGCATGCTTGCACAACCAGTAGTCAGAGTGAGCAGTCCAAGGACGATCCACCCCACAGCTAAATGCTGGATCATAATGCGTATTCTCATAAGGCCTTAACTTATTTCGAGGCTTTCAATCATACCAGGCAATTACGAAATTGCGACTATATTGAAACTTTCACCTCCTGGAAATCCGAACTACCTCATTTTTGGTCAATCACTTAGGACGCACGGATTTTATGAAAAATTCTTCGGGCGTTGGAACCAAACATCGGACGAAGATCTTCCATCGAATAGCCCATCTTCAACAACCCATAGGTGACCCGAACCGAATCCCGACAATCTTTCTGATCCACGGGAATTCGGATCCAACCATCGTAGTCTGTCCCGACAACCACATGCTTCAAGCCGACTCTCTGGACCACATGATCGATGTGCCTAACCACCACATCAGAACCGACCAAATGTCTCCCTGACAAGAAGTTAGGGCAAAACATAATACCAATAGCTCCACCGGTAGAAGCGATGGCGTCGATCTCTTCGTCGCTGATATTACGAGCATGATTGTGAACCGCGCGCACCCCGGTATGGGTACAAAAAACGGGAGCCCGAGTTTTCTGACACACTTCGAGAACTCCCGGGCGGTTGAGATGGGCAACGTCAATTCCGATCCCTAATCCGTTGAGACGGCACACCAACTCCCGGCCCAGTGAAGTCAGGCCATCCCGCTCTCCAGCCCCCACCCCCATCGAAGGCGTAGCAAACACATTTCGACAGAAGTGGACCAGGGTCAAATAAGCGACTCCACGGGTTGCGAGCAGCTCCACCCGATCGATCTTACCCCCGAGCATATGAGCTCCCTCAACCCCCGGCGCCAAAGCGAATTCTCCTTTTTCTCGAGCCGACTCCCAATCTTCTGGATTCCATACCCGGCGACATCCTGGAGTCCTACGTGCCAGACGATCCAGATAGTCGATCTGTTTCTGGAGTTCCCACCATCCCGATTCGATCTCCACCGGCGGGTAGTGAAGTCCCATGCAAGCCCCTGAATATCCAGCATCCCTCATCCGGGGTATATCCGCGTGCCAGAAGAAAGGCTGTCCTCGAAATCCAGCCTGATGCCTCTTCTCCACTCGATAACGAATCAGGCGCTGCATGATAATCGAGTCGACATGCAAATCCAGAACCCCACACTCTCGCTGGAGACTCAGAGCCTCACTGTACAAGGGATCGTTCCAGAGCCGATTTCGTTCATCGCCCACGGGGCCCATATTGTCAACTCTCAATCAAACCATCAATAATCGTTCACTCTCTTAGAGTTCGTACTCGATCCAACAATTTCAGAGCGTAGAATCCTTACCATTGTGCGAATCCTTTTACTCGAGCCGTTTGCTTCCGGAAGTCATGCCTATTTCGTAGAGGTACTCACCCGTGAAATCCAGGCAGACTGGACCCTCTTGACTCTACCCGGACGACACTGGAAGTGGCGTATGCGAAGCTCGGCGGCCTATTTTAGCCAGAAGTATCCGTCTGAACTCCTCAAGACTCACGACCTGCTTCTCGCCAGTTCTTTCCTTCCGTTGGCTGAATTGCTGGGACTCGTTCCGCCATTGCAAAAAATCCCCAGTCTTCTCTATTTCCACGAGAACCAACTCGCCTATCCAGTCCGCACTCCAGAATCCCAGGAACGCGACCACCATTTTGGCTTTACCCAGCTGGTCTCCGCGCTGGCCGCGAACTCCTGTCTCTTCAACAGCCGTTTCAACCAGGATTCCTTTCTCGCTCGAGGAAAAGAACTTCTTTCCCGCATGCCCGACCACCCCCCTCCTAACTGGATCGATACCATCCGTTCCCGTAGCAAAGTCATACCTGTCCCACTGACCCTTCCCGACCTTCCCCCCACCCCATCCAAAAGGGGAGAGGACCGATCGAAAGGACCGATCATCCTCTGGAATCATCGTTGGGAACACGACAAAAACCCCGAACTCTTCTTTGATGTTTTGCGGATCCTGGCAGAAGACTCGGTCCCGTTCCGACTCGCTGTCTGCGGCATTTGCTATCGAGAATCACCTGCCATTTTCGAACAAGCAAAACAGTCGTTTTCGTCTCGTATCGTGCACTGGGGATCCGTCCCAGATCGTACCGCCTACTGGAAACTACTCCAGCGAACCCACCTCGTAGTTTCCTGCGCCCGTCAGGAGTTTTTCGGCCTTTCCGTTCTCGAAGCCACTCATGCCGGTGCTCACCCCGTCGTTCCCGATCGGCTTGTCTATCCCGAAATTTATCCTCGAGAGTTTCGCTATCGCTCTCGCGCAGAACTGGTCGAAACTCTTGGACGCATTTGCCGGAAATGGGTCGATGGAAATACGATCCAGGCTAGGCAACGCCAGAAAATCCTCGCCCCCTTCCTGAAAGAAAGCATCATCCCCCGCTTTGAAAAACACTTCCAGGAAACCATCCGCAACGCCAGGATTTGAAAGGATCTCTACTCACTCTCCGGGGCCCAGTCGCTTTTCTGCCTGGGTGCGAAGCCGCAAGGCTTGCAGTCGGATGAAACCTGCGGCATCTGCCTGATCGTAGACCTGATCCTCTTCGAAGGTCACGGTATCTTGGTCGTACAGGGAATCCTCTGAACGCCTGCGAAGCACTGTCGCATGTCCTTTAAACAACCGAAGCCTGGCCGTCCCATTGACCCGAACCGCGACATCATCCATGAACTTCTGTAGCGCTTGTCGTTCGGGAGCAAACCAGAATCCGTTGTACACCATCTCTGCGTACTGAGGAACGAGTTGATCTCGAAGATGCATCACCTCCCGATCAAGAGTGATCGATTCCACCGCCCTGCGTGCCATGTGAAGAAGTGTCCCGCCAGGAGTTTCATAACAACCCCGAGACTTCATACCGATAAAGCGGTTCTCGACAATATCGACCCGGCCCACTCCATGAACAGCCGCCCGGTCATTCAGTCGTGCGAGCAGTACGGCAGGAGCCAAGGCCTGGCCGTTGACTGCTACGGCATTTCCTGCCTGGAACTGAATGTCGATCTCCTCCGGCTGATCCGGAGATTCAATCGGATTCCGAGTCCATTTCCACATCGAATCCGGGGCTTCATTCCAGGGGTCCTCCAACTCACCTCCTTCATAACTGATATGAAACAGATTGGCGTCCATTGAGTACGGCTTCGCGCGACTCGCAGCGACCTGGATCCCGTGATCCTTAGCGTATTCGAGCATGTCCGATCGCCCCCGAAGACCCCACTCACGCCACGGGGCAATAACGTGTATATCTGGACGCAAAGCGTAAAATGTCAATTCGAAACGGATCTGATCATTCCCCTTTCCCGTCGCCCCATGACTGACGGCATCCGCTTCCTCTTCCTCAGCGATACGGATCATCTCCCGAGCGATCAAAGGCCGGGCCAAAGCGGTTCCAAGAAGATATTCGTTTTCGTATATCGCACCAGCTCGCATGGCGGGATAAACGAACTCTTCCACAAATGCGGAACTGAGATCCAGCGCATAGGCTTTGACCGCGCCCGTATCGAGCGCCTTCTGCCTGGCCTCTTCGACCTCTTCTCCCTGGCCGATATCCGCAGTGAAAGTGATCACCTCCGCGTCATAGGTTTCCTGAATCCAGCGCAGAATGACCGATGTATCCAGCCCTCCCGAATACGCGAGCACAACCTTTTTTATTTTAGCCATGATCCTTGCCCTCCTTGACTCGAACCGATACGCAAGCCAGGATTATTCCTAAGCAAACCAAGATTGCCAAGATCGAGCCCCAATTCTACAGGCCACTTGCTACCGGGAAACGAGACGATGCTTTTTCGATTCGCACTCCTCACTCTCTCCCTTTTAGGCGGTATTCAGGGCTGCAACATCCCTCAACCCACCCCCAATCCGCGGCCTCAACCCCATTCTCCAGTGCGCCCCCCCGCCGAGACACCTCCGACAAAAACTGACCGCCCTCTCAACCCTCCGAGACATTCTCCTCACGACCTACGAACCGACGGCCCAGTCCGGCCCCACCAACCGATTCCCCTGCGAATCGGCTTCCTCGAAGCGGTTCCCGCACTTCCACTTCTTTTTCGGGTCGATTCCCCTTCAGAGTTCCTCCGGCACTGTCCCATCGGTCGGTCCGGAATCACCCACCCAGAGCATGCGATTTCGAAAATCAGGCGATGCCTCTCCCACTCATCCCTCACCAAGACAAAAGCTCCCGATGCCGACTGGCGCATCGACGCGCATCCCTCTTCTCCCGAAATCGGCTCCCTGACCCTGATCGCGGTTCTTCCCAAAGAGGAAGCTTCTCCAGGTAAATGGACCCGAATACACTATCCGCCTGGCGGAGTTCCTGGATTATACCTTTGGGGTGTACTCAGTCCCGGGCACCTGACCCTGGCGCCCATCTGGATCACCCCCTATCAGGGATGGGCTCTCCGCACCTCTCAGGAGGTCACCATAAAACTTGCTCGAGAAGATGGAACCGGAGTTCCCAAAGCCCGTTTTTTTGAGGGGCGCGATGAATTATCGGTCATGAAAACAACGACCGACTCCCGCGGCATCGCCCGATTAGCCCCCGCCCATCCATTGCCCCTGGGTATCCTTGCCGAGCAGAACGGAATTCACACGTGGATCCCTATAGCTCCCGCCCCACCCTCTGGATCTGAAGAAAGGGTCTATCTGAGAGCCTTTCCGGCCGAAACCACCCCTGGGCAATCCATAACCATTCTCATCCAGGTAGAGCCGGCAGAAATCACTCGAGACCAGAACTGTATCGTACGTCTCGTCGGACCCAACAATTCCTTTCAGATCCAAAAAACGGTTCAACTGGATCGATGGGGGCGCGCTCGCCAAAAACTTACGATACCAACTTCCACCCCCCTTCAGGCGGGGGAAGGAAAACTACTTTTTTTCATCGGATCACGCATTCATCGAGGCAGTTGGTTCCTCCAACCGGACGGACCACGCGCTTCACCTCCTCCTCCCCGATCCTCGCGAAAAATTCCATCGGGCCGCCTGAGCATTCAAAGAAAACTGCTCGCCCCTGGAGAGGTTCTCATGGCACATCTCCACGCTCCGGGATCGCGTTGCAAGGGGAAATTGACAATTTCCCGTGATCTGGGATCCGAATCCTCTCCAATACTCGACGAGATCATCGAATGGACAGGATCTATTTCGAAACAACTGGTACTCCCCGATCCAGGGCGATATCGGGTTACTTTTCGCTCTCAGGAAGAGATCGCTACCGACCGAGTCATTCAACTCCCGCCTTCAAGCTCCAAGCTTCCGTTTCCGAGCGTTCCTGGCCCCCATCTCGATATCGAACGCCATCCGGATCACCCAAATTCTTTCCGAGTTCTCCTTCAACACGAGACGTCCCATAGCCTGGCCTGGTTCACGGCTGAAACATCCAACAAACTCCTTCATCACCGTGGCCTCCTAACACCCGATCAACCGATCTGGTTCGACCTTTCACTTCCTTCGCTACTGCCAGGCGAAAAAGTGTATTTCCGAATGCACCACAAAACTCCCAGTGGATGGAAAACGATCGATCGCACCTTTGCGTCATCTCCTCCCCCCACAATTCTCCCCACATCCAAACTGTTCGAATACACCGAAACACTGGATTTTCTTTCTAGTCCGCGAATCCACTCCTTCTTCTCTCTCTTCCCTTTACCAGGACGATTCACCCTCTCGGAAGATCTCTCTTTTCCTGGTCAAGCGGTCTATCTCCCCCAGAGAGATCGCCGGAGCACAATTCGCCGCATCGATGCCCTGACCCTTCATATGCTCACCGCTCTTCGCCAGAAGGAATTCCGAACCGCTATCTGGCTCGCTGAAGATATCCTTCGTCATTTTCCGGATCACGACACCGCTCAATACGCTGCTGAAACCGCACGACGAGCCCTCTCCATCGAAAGAGCGCCCAAAACCGGAGTCCTCTCCTCCCAAGATCCGGAAAAACGTATCGAACGAACTCTCCCTCTGAATCTGAAGGGATTACTGCTTGAAACGGCATTCCGTTCCCTGGAGTACGCTACCCGCATTGAAATTCAGTTAGATCCTTTCCTCCGACAACAATCCGACTGGTCCACGACAAGAGTCGATTTCGAAACTCGTGGAGCTTCGGCTCGGCATGTATTAGATCGCCTCGCCACCCGAAATCACCTTGCCTATCGATTTCACCGGGACTCTCTCATCGTCTCCACGCCGAACCGCATTTCCACTCCAGCACTTCAAAAACTCCTCCTGTCCGACTCCCTGCCCTCGGCAACCCCACCGGGCCTCCTGAATCGATTACAAGTGACTCTCGCCGACGGTTCCATACTCCCCTTCTCTCCTGTACAACCACCTCTCACCTCTCCACCCGGCGTACGCCACGTACGAAGCGGAATCCACAAGATTCGCTCGACCTTCTATTCGGACGCCAACAACAAACTCATCGAAACACGAGAGGTGCTCCCCCCTCCGGGCAATCTCTCCTGGAACGCTCGGATTCCCCGCACTCTTCGGATCGGTGACCGCCCACTGTGCCCCATCGAAATCCGTTCCCGGTCCTCCTTCCGAGGTCGGCTCCGATCCTCGACCGGTTCCAGTCCGGAAATTCACTTCGAACCGGATTCGCCCACGACTCTATGGACTCCTCTGAACGGCCCCGGACCCCAGCATTTTCAACTCGGCCCAAAATCCTGGACCTTCAATATTGGCACGGTGTCTCCCAATACGCGTCGGTCCGAACTGGTCTCTGGCACACTTTCCCCCCACACTCCCTCCAAAAGTTGGACCTCGGAGTGGCTTCCCCAAACGATCACACATCTGCACCTATATCCATCCCCTGCGGCATTTCTTCCCGAACTCCTGAAATCGCTGACACACCCGGCATCCCGAGATGCGGAATCGAAGATCATCCGTCGTCTGGCCCCCTTTCTCGCCCTGGAATGGTCCCGCCGCTGGCCTGGAGGCGCCCCTCCGTGGCTACTCTCAGCGATCCAGGACGCACTCCACGCCGAACTTCCAGACTGGCCAGAACCCGACCCCGACACTTCGCTTTTCAATAGCCCCCTCCAGAAGACCGCCTGGATTTTCGAGCAGATCCTCCGAGCCCGAAATTTGGGACTCGCAATACCAGAAAATATGATCGCCGGCTATCTGGAGACCGTTCGGAATCGTCAGGACTCTCAGGACCCCATCAGCCAGTGGTCCTTGCTCCTTTGCGAATCTTTGATCAACCCCTCGGAATCCGTCGATCGTTGCATTCAACTACTCTCCTCGACTCCTCTCGAAACCATCGATTCTCGTGGCCTTTCGATAGCGCTGGAATGCTGCCTGATATTGAAGCTGGAGGAGGAGTCCACCGCCCTCCGAAACCGCATCCTGGATCGCAAGAACACTCGTGAACCGTACTCCTTCTGGGGTCGCGAGGGACATCCCGAATGGTCGCAGGATAGTTTCTCGATCACCAATCGCGTCCTTCGAGGACTCTCCTCCTCCCCCGGGGCACACCCGGAAGAGATCCTTCGTGGCTTCGGATATCTTCTCGCGCGTCGAACCCGAGGTCCGGGATGGGGAACCGACCGTAATAGCTTCGAAATCCTACTCACTATTCTCAGTCTTCCCTACCCCGCCTCCCTCTCCCCCGAAACATCCTGGGAAATTCAGATAGGGTCAGATCGATGGAAAATCAAAGCTCAATCTGGGGGTCCACAAATTCACCCTTACCAGGGATCATCTCCAGATTCTCGTCTGTTCTCTCCCACACTTTCGAACGGAACTTCCCCGATTTTTCTATCGATCGCCTACCAGCCCCTTCTTCGACAGCCCAATGTCCCCTCCCGTATTGAGCGGCGATTCACTCCCGTACCTTCTCTGGGACCAACAACCTACCTGGTTCAACTCGTGTCCGACCCACCTCTCGCTTCGGGCGCCTACCGTCTCGAAGAACCTCTTCCCCCCGCCTCACGCCTGATCGCCACAACCCCCATGAGTCGAGAAGACGAAGAATCTCTTCGAATCGAGCCCTCTCTCACCCTCGATCTACACCAGACGATCTCGAAATCGAAAACGATCTTTTTCAGCTACCTGATCGAATGCTCCATCCCGGGGACCTATCAGCTTCCCCCAACACGCATGAGTCCGATCGACCGCCCCGAAGCCAGCGCATGGGGGTTCCCTTCGACAATTCGAATTCCAGCCCCTACTCAACCCCGCTAGAGCGCTCGTCCCAAATTCGCCCTAAGAACTCAGGCTGATTCCCTTTTCCGAACGACGGACCATTCGAGAAAAGGTTCCATCACGTTTCACCAGGCCCTCGAAATCGCCCTCCTCGATCACTTTACCGGATTCGATCACCAGAATTCGGTCAGCCTCCCTCACCGTCGAGAGCCGATGGGCTGCGGCGAGGATCGTCACCTTGCCATGTAGCGTTTTCAGAAGGTCCTGAATCAACTGCTCGGAATCGACATCCAGTTCGCTGGTGGCCTCATCCAGAATCAAAATTTCAGGTTGTCGATACAGTGCACGAGCCAAGGCAAGTCGTTGTCTTTCCCCTCCAGAAAAGCTAGCCCCGCGATCGACCACTTTCGATGAAATCCCATCCGGCAAAGCTTCTACGAACTCGAGCGCGCAAGCCTGATCCAGAGCTTTCCGAACTTGCGAAGAATCAGGAGGTTCGAAGAAAGCGATATTTTCCTCGATGGTTCCATGAAAAAGTTGAGTCTCCTGACTGACGTATCCGACCCGCCTCTTCCAGGACACACGATCCAGTTCCGCGAAAGGGATCGATCCGTTTACCAGGTACGTCCCCCGATATCCGCTCCACAGCCCTCCCAGAACCTCGAGAAGTGTGGTTTTACCTCCTCCGGAAACCCCCACCAACGCCAGGAACTGTCCCTTCTCGACCTCGAGATCTATTCCTCGCAAAATAGCGGTATCACCATGATCCAGGTGAAGTCCCTGGAGGCGAAGCATTTCAAAGCGTCCAAGGGAACGAGTCCCCCCGACAGACTCTTGAGCCGCGCAAGACCGGGCATACGCTCTCTGCACGGTTTCCACTGAAGGAAGTCGACCGTTCAGATCGTGCAAAAGAGGCGGAATCATGCTAACTCGCGAATAGATACGGTAGAGCAAACCAGCCAGCAACAGAAAAACCGTAAGAGGCATATGAAACCAGGTCACTCCCACGTAAATAGCCAGACAAAGCATAAGAAGGATCGCCGGCTCACCCACATTCCACAGAAGAGATTCCTGAAATCCCAGCCGAACTTCATGGTCGCGCATTTCCCGAGCGTCCTCTTGAACTCGACGGAGAAATAAGGGTTCACAGGCCATGCTCTTAATCAGAGGAAGAGCGTGAATCGTCTCCACGATCTTGGAATGAATCGACGCTCTACACTTCTGTTGACTGTGAGCGATTCTCCTGCCCTTCTGTAAAACTCCTCGAATCCCCAGATACCCGATCGATCCCAAGGTGACGATCGAAAGAGAGATCCTCCAGTCGATCAGTACCGAAATGACGGTGTAAATCACGATCGTGAACAGATATCCCGACAGAAGCAGAACCGAAACCACAGCATGAGCCATCAACTCGAGTTCTTCTGTCATCACTCCCACGAGAGAGCCCGTCCGCTCTTGCTTGGCAAAGTCCACCCGCGCTCGTAACGTGGAATCGTAGAGCCTCTCGAGCCACCTCCGTCGGTATTCGGCGCTCATCGATGATGCCAACCACCGTGAAGCGAAGAGACAACTCGATTTCACGAGAAAAAGCAAAGCGATCACACTCAGCAAAACCTCGAGAGTCAAAGGGATCGAAACACTCCGGGCCAGATCGGCAATCCACTCCTCGAACCGCCCCCTTGACCCCGCTTCGGATTCTTCCAACAAGGAGAGAAGAGGCAAAAAGAGACTGATCCCCACCCCTTCGAGAAAGATTCCACCAAGGACCACGAAAAACGATCCGGGAAATCTCCAGGGGAATTCCCGCCAGCAGATTCGGACCCACCCGAGAATATCGAGTGAAGGATCCAAGTCGCCTGAACCGGTTCGAGATTCCGACTCTGCTTCAGGATGGTTCAGTGGGGTTTGGGATGTTGCATTCATGAGATGGAAACGCCCGGATCATACCGGGACCGCCTCGAGGATCAATCCTCATCCGGCAAACCGGGACTTGCGGTCGTATCACGTTCAAGCAACCAGGAACGCGGGTGACGAGTCACTTCATGACGCAAGGCTTCCAGTATCCGACGAGCGACCCACTGCTTCTCCTTCACCGAAGAAAACGAACGCCCTACCAGCAACAGGAGATCTGAATCCGCCTGCCGAGCCAATTCACGATACAACTTTTGAACTTCTTGAACCTCCAGGGACTCGACAGCCTGAGCGGTATCCCGTTCATCGGTAAATGCGTCCAGAAAAACTTCGACGAACTCCTCCCGATCCTTCTGGGAAAACCTCAACGCGCCGACCTGCCTCAAATAGCTGCCCGGATCGTTCGAAATCGTCCGTTTGACATGACGGACCAGCGGTCCAAACGCTGTAACAGCATCCTGATACGAGGTGAAAGTTCGACCGCGATGCTGGGCCAATGCGGAGATCAGTTCGTCGTAGACAGCCCGAAAAAGGGCGCCTTTATCTTCTTCGGGGAGTTCTCGCAACGAGCCGATGAAATGGGGATCAGCCACGATTTCACCCCGAAAAAGGTGTTCGATCAGACGATCGAGGCCCATTCCCCGCAACACGAATTCAGGCTGAACCCTCATCCGTTCCTCACGATCCTTCCCGGTTTTCCCGCCAAAATTTCTTTTTTTTCCGATCTCGTGATCTGGATCCGCACCCGCTGAATCCAAAAAGACATAACCGATTCCCGATACAGACAGTACTGCTATCAATCCTACCCAAAATAACTTCATGAACGAATCGCTCCAGTAAAAATGAACAGAAATCCCAGAGCAACCGCCGCAATCGTCGAACGCTGCCAACACCGTAGGGATCACTCTTCGAATCCGGACGAGCAAACACCGGACCCGTTGGACACCGAACCGACGCACTCACCTTATCCCTTTTACTTACAGTCACTTAGGGCCAACCCAGAGGGCCGACCATTCGGAGCAGGTACCTCACAACCCGAAAAACGGGCGAAAACGAACATCCCACAGCCCGATGAACAAGGGGCGACCCGATCGAGCGGAGTCTCGCTCCGAAAAAATCCAGAATTGATCACCCGATGATCCATCCGCCTTTGAATCTGGGCGGAAACAGCTTCCGACTCCAAAATATGAGATTCCCCAATCTTCCAACAACCTTTCCACAATCATTCAATTACGAATAGCCAGATTTTCCACAACCGTTTTGACTGAGGCCGTTTTCAGTGCTAAACTCTTGCGAACTATGGTCAAAGAGGTTTGATCCATCTAATGAAAACGTATACATCCATGGCGGCGATCATCCTGGTTCTTAGCCTCACGGCTCCCGGGATCTCAACACTCGCTGACGACCAACCCCTCAATCATCTCAACCGAGGACCGCAAGTTCTTCCGGATCTTGCGAAATGTTCGAGCTTGTCCCCCGCGGGCGCTCCAACCAACCTCGGGATTAGCGGAATCCTCGACTTCCACCTTCATCCCTGGAAGCGGGTCCAATCGATCAGCAAATCGATGGGCATTCTTCTCTGCAATGTGATTCGCGTGGTCGATGGCGATACCATCAAGATCCCGTACCGGGGTCGTACCATCTCGGTTCGCTATATCGGAGTCGACACCCCTGAAACCGTCCATCCAAACCGTCCGGTCGAGCCCTACGGCAAAGAAGCCGCCAGCTTGAACCGAAAACTTCTCACGTCGGGAACCGTCTTTCTCGAGCTGGATCTCGAACAATTCGACCGCTATCGCCGTCTCCTGGCCTATGTTTACACGGTTCAGGACGGAAAACTGATCTGCGTCAACGAGGAATTGCTACGCCTAGGTCACGCTCGGGCCCGGTTCTATCCTCCCAACACCCGTTACCGTCAGCGTTTCCTGAGCCTGGAACATAACGCCCGGGTGCAAGGTTTAGGAATCTGGTCACTTGCAGATAGCGCACCCTCCTCGGTTCTGGGACAATGGGGAAGTGAAACTCAAGTTCCGATGCAAGGAATGCCGGGCCAAAGTACGCGCTAATACGTCCCAAGCTGGGACCGCCTTCGACTGCCCGCACTGTTCCACCAATCAGAATTTCCCAGACCCGCTGGATGCATGCGTGGTCGAGTGGATCTGTCTCTGCGGAACCTCTTCTCCCCCAAGGACATCGACTTGCCAAGCCTGCGCCACGCCCATGGAGGCAGGCGAGCCGAACTCAGGTGAGGTGACCGAAGAGCCCAACCGCGAACCGAGCCCGGCAATCCAATCGACTCAGGGATCTCCCGGAACGACCCCCATTCCCCCCGATCTCCGTCTCGCCGATGCGGTTCGAATCAAATTCCGCTGCGATTGTGGCCAGCGAATCCGGATATCCGCTCGTCCGGGCCAAAAGGACCACGAATGTCCCCGTTGCTGGGAACGACATAAGAGTCCTCTCCCCGGCGACCCTCGTATCCGTGAGATTTTCTGTCCTTGTGAAAATCCGGTCGACCTGCCCAACCCCCTCTGCTCCCAGTGCCAGGCGCCGGTCCTGGTTCCCATCCATCACCCGGTCGAATCGTCCGCCGAACTCCCCCTCGACTCCGATTCCCCCCCAGACCCCAAGGTCCTGCCTTATGCGACTTTTCTCGATTCTCCCGCCCCTACATTCGACGAAGGAGCACCTACCGTCCTCCGACCGGCGGATGAACCGCCCAAGCCCGCTCCCGCCGAGACGAAGTCTCGCTCCAGGCAATCCTCGCCCTCTCACCCTTCTCGTGTTCGCAGAAGCCATTCCAGCGATCAACGACGCTCTCTCCAGAAGCGACCTCTCTTTGCTCGCACTGAAGTTCAGTTGATAACCGTTGGCCTTCTCTTTGCTCTGGTCTTCTTTACCTGGTTCACCAAAGTATATGTGAAGAAATTCGAGCGTTCGGATCGTCACTCCGAAACCCCAGAGTAAAGTCGGTCACCGCCGCCGCGATGTTTGTCTTCAGTCGGTGCTCAGAACGTTTTCGAGCAGACGCCGACCGAATTCCTGACTCTTTTCCGGGTGGAATTGCACCGCAAAAAGATTCTCGCGGCTTACCGCGACCGGAAATTCCGTTCCGTAGCAGACGGTTGCCGCAACCACCGATTCATCCTTCGGACGGATTCGGTACGAATGTACAAAATAGAAATGACTCTCGTCCGGTATCCCATGAAACTTTTCACGACCGGAATCACGGAATCGCACCTGATTCCAGCCCATATGGGGGATTTTCAAACGACGACCATCCACGTCCTTTCGGACTTCGATTCTCACCACATCCCCTTCGAGAATTCCTAACCCTTCAACAGACTGCCCCCCCTCCTCACCTTGCTCGAACAACAGTTGCAACCCCAGACAGATGCCGAGAAATGGGCGGCCGGAACTCACATAGTCCCGTATCGGTTGAACCAATTCCCTAGCCGTCAACTCCCCCATAGCATCTCGAAACGCCCCCACTCCGGGCAAGACGAGCGAGTCCGCATCCAAAAGCTCCCCCGGGTCCGAGACGATTCGAACCTCTTTTCCCATCCGCTGGAGTGCGTGCCTCACACTGAGAAGGTTTCCCATTCCATAATCGACAACAGCGACCCGTACCCCACTTTTCATCCGCTCATCTCGAATATCACCATGATGGATTCATCATACTCATCGTTTCTCGGGCAGGAAGGCTCTCTTGCGCACCACCCGCTGGAACCGTACCCTGGCCAGAAGAGGGGAGTATCCTTATGAACAAACGGTCTTCTCACGCACGAACTCGTTGGAATCCTGCAAGTTTTTTCTGCCTTACGCTGTTGACGCTGGTCAGTTCCCCCTTCGCCAGGGCTGACTCTCACTCCCTGAACGGTTGGGATACCCAAATCGGCGACTCGGATCTCGGCTTTCGATTTCAAGGCTCGGGAATCCTCTCCAACGATCGGGAAGCTTCGGGCGCCCGCAGAGCCCAGATCGAAACCCGTATAGAGCTCAAGACCCGACTCAGAGGACAAATACTACCGGGAATGGAGATTTCGATCCGTTCCAGCGCCTCCACATCAGGAAGTACGGGAGGAGATGCCTACCTCAAGGTTCGCGGTCGCCGAGTTCTCTCCTTTACCCCCTCTAGCGGTTGGTCCATCGGGTCTCCCACATCCCGGATTCACCGATCGTTGGAGTCCAAATCCTACTGGTCTTTTGCCGGCGGTGTTCCTACCCGAATACGCGTTTCCGTCCAGGCTGAAAGTTTCTGGAGCGACCGCGTAGTCCTTTCTCCGAGGCTTCCCCGTGTAGAACGCGACATGGTTCAACCACGGATCCAGGGCTCTTCCGCCTCGACCCCACCGCCCGGAGCGGGATTCTTCGCCACCACCACTCGCCAGACCACTCGACAATTGGGCCGATCCATTTACCAGACAACTCGTTCCACACGATACGGTCCGATCCGCTCCACCTTTGGAGGCGAAATCAACCATCAGAAGGCCCAGGGACGATTCACCCGCCACCTATCCCGCGCGAGGATTCAAACCTCCCGACGCTCTGCTCGCTATTCCATTTCACGGCGCCGCTGGTTCTGGTCCCGACCGCGATCGAGCACCAGCCAGACGGGAAAAGATGAAAACCGGGTGATGGACGAATTCGAGGTACGACTTGCGCCCCCTTCCCCGACAACTCCAGTCCCGACCCATCCCGTAGGAACCGGTGACGGCGCCTGTGAATCGACCTACAGCGATGCGTACGACGCCTATCCCGGAAACAACAACTCGTACGCCAAAGGGGACACCGGGACCTATGGATGGCCGGGTGAAAACTTCAACTCCTATCGCGACGGTCAACTGGTCGAATCCGCTTCGAATAGATCCAAACGATCCCACCTGGAAGTCACGTCTGGACGCCTGGAAGCCAAAAAAATTCAGAGCTGGATTCGGGGCTGGACAACCACCCACAATTTCCGGGTTCTTGCCCGTCCACTCTCAGGCACAAAACTCGTTCGATGGACGAATCAGGTCAACGAGGCGCGATTCAACGTACGTACCTTCCATTCGGGTGATACGCCCTTTTTTACCGGCGTTCATCTCTTCGCCCGATACCAAACCGAATACGATCTCTATGTCGCCTCCCTTCGGAAAGATGGCAACATTTCCATCAAGAAAAAACATTGCAAGAAATACACCACTCTGGCTCAGGGCACCTACGCTCCGATGTCCACCCGCACCTGGTATACCCTCCGATTTGAAGTGTGTGGCAATAGCCAAAAACTATATATCAACGGCAAATTGGTCCTGGAATCCGAGGATGACACTTTTTCCTGGGGTACCTGTGGAATCCGCACCGACTATTGCAACGTATTTATCGACGACTGGAAAAACGCTCCACTTCCGGGATCTTGAAATTCCATGGACAACCCTCTCTACAGGGAACAAGCTCAAGCGGCACTGGAGCGCTCCCTGATCAGCCCCCCTCAGATTGCTGAGGCCGAAGCGCTCTACATTCGCTGGCAGTCAGAAGGGCGTCAGTGCGACCTCGCAGAAGCGATCTGCGAAATGACAGGCTCCGGTCCTGAAGTTCTTCAGGAACTTCGCGACCGCGCCAAAGACCGCCTCCTGACGGCTCGTGCCTCCACGCCAGATTCCAGTCCTCGACTCGATCCGAAGCTTTCTTCGACGGAGCCACCTCCTCACCCCATCCGTACCGCCCTTCTGGCGATTGTCTGCCTCCTCTGCATATCTTTTGCCCTGTTTTCCATCGGTTGGCGAAATCGGACTCAACCGCTCCGGGTCCCCCAACAAACTCACACCCCCCCTCCCACCACTTCCCAACCCATTGAAATCCCCTCTCCCACTCCGGATTCCCCAACTTCTCTTCCCGTTCCAACCGAAAAAACCGCGGAATCCAAACGTGTATTCACCTATCAGTACGAGAGTCGAACCAAACAGTCAGATTCCGAGGGGGGATCGACAAGCATGCTCTTTACCGCAAATATTCGGCAGGAAACCCTCGCCCAAACCGGAAAATTCCGCCTTCTTGCGGTCACGATCTCTCCGAAGAAGTTCTCGATATCGCCACCTAATCCGAACCAGGAAGCCGGACCCGACTCCCTGCTTCAAAGTATCCGTTCGGAAGAAATTGCCGTTCGCATCACCCACGAAGGAGAACTTCTCGCCTTCGGTTTTCCTCGCAAATGGACCTCCATGGAACGAAGCCTCGTCCTGTTACCGCTGTTCGATCTTCAACTCGTACGAAACCCTACCGATAAAGCGACATGGTCCCACCGAGAATACGACTTGGTCGGCGCTCACAAAGCCCTTTACCGCCAAACATCCGAATCCATTCCAGGAATCATCAAGACCAAATCCAACCACACCTCCGGCTCCTACCAACCACGCCTTCTCCGCTCCCACACCACATTCACACTCGACCCCGCTCGCTCTCATATCTCGACCGTTCAAGGAGAAGAAGAGCACGTCCTGGTCGTCGACGAGTCTCTCTCCATCCAGACCCACCGGCAATTCCGAGCTCGATTTCTCTCGGAATCAGACGCTCAGCCCGCCCCCCCCTCTCTCACCCAAAAACGATTTGCTAATCACACCCAGGTCGTACTAGCCCACGACCGTCTTCTCGAACCCTCTCCTCTCCCCGAGTCCGAGGTACAACTGCCGCAGAATATCGATGAACTGGATGATCTCATCGGCCAGATCGAACAGTCGGAAACGATCGACCCTTCTCAACGAGAGGCTCTGCTGAACGCCTTGGAGTTCGAGGAGTTGAGCTTTCATCTCGGGGAGTCTCTGCGCTCAGGAAAACACCAAAACCGACTGGCGGTCCTCCTGGGAGCCCTTTCCGAGAACGGAAATTCAGCTTGTCAGCATATCCTTCGCGATCTGGCCTCCGATCCCGAATTAGGTGAAAATTTGCGCTCCCGTGTTGTGGCTGAAATGGGCCTGATCGAACATCCCGATCCTGAAACCACCGTATTTTTGCAATCCTTGCTCCGTTCCTCCAACTCCGACATTTCTCGCCACGCTTATCTGGCGCTTGGCTCCGCAGCAGATCAACTACTCGGCCGGGCTCCCGAGCGTTCGCGCCGTATCGTCGATTCCATGGCAAGTGCCCTGGAGGACCGATCGACTTCTGAATCCCGTCGACACATGATTCTTCTTGCCCTGGGAAATGTGCGAAGCGAGGAAAGTTTTCAACATCTCGCTCGTTGGTGTCGCGAAGGCTCCCAGAACTCGAGAATCCAGGCCACCCAATCCCTCGGCAATCTGGAGGAACTTCCCGGCGTCCGCTCCCTGCTCAAAAGTCTGGCCAACGACTCGACCGGGTCCCCGGAGTTGATTCACACCGCGGTACAAGCGATTGGTCGGCAACACGCTCGTGATCGCATCCCGGTTCTGAAGGAATTGCTCCAGTCTGGTCGCCGTATCGAAACCCAACTAGCCGCACTTCAGGAACTCTCTCTGATTACCCGAAGCGAACCGACCCTTCACACATGGCTCACCCGGTGCCTGCGCCAACTCGACAATCCGAAACTGCAAGAACGGGCTCACGAACTCGGACTCCAGCGATAAAGGCCTCTCATGGATTCAGAGCAAAGAGCGAACCCGAATCAGGAGTTCTCGGATCGGTTTCCCGTTGCGGTGGTACTCGATTCCATCCGCAGCGCATGGAATGTTGGCGCCATCTTCCGTACAGCGGATGCGATCTGCGCGGAACATGTTTATCTCGGAGGGATCTGCGCCCGCCCTCCTCACCCCGGAGTTCTCAAAACCGCCCTGGGAGCGACCGAAACGGTCCCTTGGACCTATCACGAAAAAACCGTTCAAGCGGTCAACGACCTGAAGGAACGGGGTTATCACATCCTCTGCCTCGAACGTACCCCGCGAAGTGAAATCTTCTGGGAATCCTCTTTTCAGCAACCGGTGGGGATCGTCTTAGGCCACGAAATTCTGGGCATTCAGCCCGACATACTAGAGCGTGCCGACTCCATCGTGGAAATCCCGATGTACGGGTCCAAACACTCGCTCAACGTTTCCACCGCGTTCGGGATTCTCGCCTATGAACTGCACCGACGCTGGGAACCGTCCCCCAACCGATCCGATTCGGCAGGGATCTCACACCCGTTGCCACCGACCTCTTGAACCCCAGTCATAGCGTCCCGACTCCCATCCACCCGCGGATCAAGGACGGCCAGGTCACGAATACGAATCGGATCACACTCGGATAAAAGAGATGAACCGTCAGGGCCCCCAGAGCCAGATAGGGCCCAAAGGGTGTATACCGATCCCGAGTCAGAAGAAGAGAGACCCCTCCCAACACAGCTCCCACCAGACAGGCCAGAAGAAACGTGAGTAACGCCGCGCCCCATCCGAGAAATGCCCCGATCATTGCCAGCAACTTCACATCCCCAAACCCCATCGCTTCCTTACCGAAAATCGCCTTCCCCACCACTCCGATGAGATAGATCCCGCCGCCCCCCACAACAGCCCCCAGCAAGCTGCCCAGGAATCCAGCGAGATGTCGATGTCGAACCACTTCCGGGGAGGGGAGTTGATGAAGCATCGATGGGATGGCGGCACACAAAAGTGGAGCCACACAAAGCCCCAACAAGCTGATCTCGTCGGGAATAATTCGATAGCGCAAATCGACAAAAGTCGCCACCAGCAAGGCCCCCACAAAACCGAAAGTAATCACCAGCACGCCGATCTGCTCGGTCACGCTGATTCCGGAATTGGCCAGACGGGCAAACGAATGCTGATTCCCTAGCCACAAACAAGTCACCCCCAAAAAGATCGCCGCGGTGAGGGCCTCGACAAGAGGGTAGCGCCAGGAAATGCGAGACCGACACCCCCTACACTTTCCCCAGAGCAGGAGGAAAGAGAGGATCGGAATATTATCCCAAGGACGGATCCCAATACCACAAATCGGACAGTGACTGGGGGGGTGCACAATGGAACGTGAATACCTAGGAAGTCGGTGTATGCAAACGTTGAGAAAACTACCGATCATCGCGCCCACCAATGCGGCGCTCACCTTCGCGAGAGTTTGCATTTCCGGAGCCAGATTCATCGAGGCACCTCGGGCACCCGCACTTCGATGACCCGGTTTTCCACCTCGGCCAAAATCTGACGGGCCCGAAAGCTGGCCATCGCGTCCCCTTGATTCATAACTCGTTGGCAGTGATCTCGAACCACCTGGACATCTCCCTTATGTCGCGCTGTTTCCAGGGCGGAAAATATCTCGCGCTGGATTCGAACTTTTTTCCTGCGAGCCTCGGATATCCATTTCCCGATCGTATCACGATCTTCCAAGTTCCACTCCTCTTGATCGATACGCCGAATCAATCCATCCAGTCTTCCGAAGTCTTCACGCTTCAGGTAGCCCTTCATCTCCTGGCGGATCATATCCAGCGCTGTCGTTTCAGTCAGCCTCTCCTCCCGAGGGACCGAAAGGATCGCGTCCTCCCTCTTCTTCGCACGATGCAGCAGAGGCTTTTGTTCCCTGAAGTCGACCTCGGCCTGAACCCTATTATCGATCGCCCCCATGCCCTCGACCTCGTGAACCCGCGAGGATTTTCCAGCCCTCCCCTCGGACTTATTCCAGCCGAGAAATACAGCCCAGGCCCCCACCGCAACCATCCCGATCACGATCCCTACCCGCCACAGAAGGCTCCCGTGAAAAAACAACCTCACAGGCACAGAGCACCCCACGATTCGAGATCGCGGCCCGTACAACGCCTCCTCGATGCGTCGGCAGAGCGCCGGTGCGCTGGGAACACGCTGCCGAGGCTTTTTCTGCATCATCGATTGAACCAACCGAAGTGTCCGAGCCCGGACTTCGGGAGAAAAATTAATGATGGGCTCAGGATCTTCGCCCAGATGGCCATCCAAAATCCGAGCGATGGAAGGCGCTTTATGATAAGGGGGAACTCCAGTCAGCATGTGATACAAGGTGCACCCGAGGGAATAGAGATCACACCGCTCATCCACACGCCCCACCTGAATCTGTTCCGGAGAAATGTAGTGAGGAGTCCCAACCGCCTCGCCAGGAGTGGTGATGAGATCCTCTTCACTCAGCGGACGGGTGAGACCCAAGTCCGCCAGCAATACGGTCCCATCTCTTCCTATCAAGATATTGGCGGGTTTGACATCCCGATGAAAAAAACCGGCCGCATGCGCATACTCCAGCGCCCGTGCGACCTCGAGCGTGATTTCCAGAGCCTCCCTTTCCGGAATGCGCTCCTCGGCCTGAAGCCGTTCTCCTAGAGTGCCCCCTTCTACCAACTCCATCGCGATGTAGAGTCGCCCCTCATGAGAGCCGACATCGAGGCAACGCACGATATTCGGGTGATCCAAAGCTTGGGCCGAACGTCCCTCACGAAGAAACCGCTGAATCCCCTTTTCCTCGGCCGCCCAATCTTCCGACAAAACTTTGAGCGCCACGGGTTCCTCTCCCGATTCCGGGAATGCTCGGTAGACCGTGCTCCCCCCTCCTCGGCCGATCACTCCTTCCAACCGATACGAACCGATCTGCTTCCTCACCCCCTCTCCTCCCGGTCCCGATCGACAGGAAAAATTTGGATCCCCAAGCCCTGTAAAAGGGCCGCCGTTACTCCAATCTCTGAATCACAAGAAGGGCTCCGGGTCTTGAGAATTGCAGAACGGGCACCGCACCGAACAGCTTCACGGGCCACCTCGAATGCGCCGGAAAGAAAAGCATCCGTGACATCCACCCCCTCCTCGGTTCGAACCCGAGCCTTCCCTTGGAAAACAGCCCCTCCGCCCTCCACACCGATCGGCTGACAAAGAGCCGCCTGAATGTCTTGGGGAAGTGAAACCGAAGAACCTTCGAACGCTTCGATTCGGGCTCTGGGACGAGGAGTGCCCAATCCTCCAAGCTCTTCGGGACATAAGGAGATACATTCACCCGCTTCCACGCGCTCCTTCACCTGGGACGACAGAGCATCCCGACCGTCATAACGACAGCACACCCCGGCCAGACAAGCCGACACAATAACAGGGGGATGTAAGTTATCGATAGCCGTTTCGCGCATGGATCCTTCCGAACCGGATTCTATCAGCCAATCCTTGCCAACACCCGCAAATCGTCGCGGGAATCGGTTCCAGACACTCTGGTTGACGCCGATTCCTGGTTGCAAGTACACTTCCCCGCGATGTCTTGCCACCCTAGCTCAAACGGAAGAGCAGCGCATTCGTAATGCGCAGGTTGTGGGTTCGATTCCCATGGGTGGCTCCACTCTCTGTTCTTAACCGGTTATCAAGCGGTTCCAACCTCCGATCGTCGCTTCCCTCGCCAGAGTAGAATAGGCTCGCCACTCTTCTCTTCAACGACTCGATCCAAACCGCAGCGATGCAAAGAAGTCAGATCTTCACTCTCTGATTCGCACGCAATTCGCCGATCGGATACCGAGTCCCCCTCCAGGAGATCCCTTGATTCCGCCAGCAGGCCCAGGCGGACCGAGACAACATCGACGCTAACAAAACGAAACCGACCGGAAAAAGCAGACCGTAATAAAACCCGGTTCCCATCCGTTGATGCACAAGAACCGAGGAAGCGATCAGGGCCGACCCGATCAGAAATGGCAGCCCCATCGAAATCCACGCCGGGCCGAGAAAAGGGAGCGCGACGAGTCCACCCAGGAACGAGGCTCCCAGGAACATGGTGACGAGGTATCGACTGAAACGGTAGTGACAGGAAGCTCCAAAAAGATTTTTTTCCAGCCCTTCGAACATCGTGATCAAGTCCGGATACCAGAGCACCTTGACATCTTCGCGGGCCACTCGAAGCCCTGACCGCGCTCCGCTACGCTGGAGAACGAGGCCAAGTCCGACATCGTCGGCCACTTCCATCCGAATCCAGGCGAGTCCCTCGGAACGTAAAAGTGAATCGCGCCGCACCAGGTTGAAAGCCCCGACACCCACGTAAGCCCCACTGCCCGGTTTTTCCAGCCGATGGAGACGCAAACGCTCCAGAAAAATAGACCCGAAAACCGGTAACACCAGGCCGGCCCAGAATCCACCGACCCGAATATCCGGAAAAAGAGCCAGATGATCCAATTGGGATCGTTCGGCGAAAGCCACGGCCCGCTTGAGTGCGTTCGAGGAGAAACCGACATCCGCATCGGTAAAGAGCAGCCAGTCCCCTTTCGCCACCTCGGCTCCTCGAGCCTGAGCATGCACCTTTCCCAGCCACCCCTCGGGAAGATCGGTGAGATGCACGGCCTGAACCGGACCCTCTTCGGCCAGGCGATCGACGATCTCACCGGTACGATCTTCCGACCGATCGTTGACCACCACGAGTTCGAGATGGGGATAGGTCGACCCCATCAAGGTACGCAAAGCCGACTCGATCTGTTCGGCTTCGTTCCGGGCCGTGACCACCACCGAAAGCGAAGGCCAACGTCCAAGATCGGTTAGATCCTCCTCCTGAAGCGGACGGAGAGAGCGACCGACCCAGATCACACGGAGAAAGAAAACGATCGTACCCACGGCGGAGAGAACGGCCCATACCTGGAAGCACATTTCGATCATTGCGCGTTTTGAGCGGAAGCGGTCCCCTCGGGATCGAACGATCGATCGGTCAGGATTGCGCCCACCCCCTCCAGTCCGTTGCAAACGGTCAAACCGTTATCACCTCTTTCATCGTGAACCATTTCCACCTGAAATTTGCGAACGATCGCCTCGATGCCATCCCGCAAAGACGGCCCACATTCCGCCCGTTTTACGGTCAAGAAACGGGCCCCGAATCCGGAAGATCATTCCCACTCGATGGTGCCCGGCGGCTTGCTCGTGATGTCGTAGACCACTCGGTTGACCCCTCGGACCTCACCGATCACGCGATTGGCGATCCGATCGAGCAGATCCGCGGGCAATCGGGCCCAATCGGCGGTCATCCCGTCCGCGCTCTCGACCGCGCGCACCGCGATCAGATCCTCGTAAGTTCGCTCATCCCCCATGACCCCCACCGTCTGGACCGGAACGAGACAGCAGAAAGATTGCCAGAGCTTGCGGGTAAGTCCCGCCGCGTCGATCTCCTGCCGGACGATCGTGTCCGCCTGGCGCAACACCGTAAGACGATCGCGAGTGATGTCACCCGCGATCCGGATCGCCAGGCCCGGGCCCGGAAACGGTTGACGCCAGAGGATCGACTCGGGAAGCCCCAACTCTTCGCCCAACATCCGGACCTCGTCCTTGAAGAGATACCGCAGCGGTTCGAGCAGTTCGAAGCCGAGAGTCTCGGGGAGACCGCCGACATTGTGGTGGCTCTTGATCTTGGCGGTGGGTCCGCCGTGGGCCGGCACGCTCTCGATGACGTCGGGATAGAGCGTCCCCTGGGCCAGAAACTTCACGTCGGGAAATGCTTTCGCGGCCTCTTCGAAGACCTCGATAAATACGTGTCCGATCCGCTTGCGCTTCTCTTCCGGATCGGTGACTCCGGCCAAAGAGTCGAGAAATTGATCCGTAGCGTCGACCCGGGTCAGGTCGAAGTGTTCGTAAGCCGAAAACGCCTCGACGACCTGATCCGACTCCCCTTCGCGCAGCAATCCGTTGTCGACGAAAATCGAATGAAGACGTTCCCCGATCGCTTCGTGAACCAGGGCGGCGACCACCGCGCTGTCCACCCCTCCCGAAAGGCCGAGAACGACATGGGCATCCCCCACCTGCTCCCGACACGCCTCGACGGCGACCCGCCGAAAGTCGGTCATGCGCCAGTCTCCACGCAAACCGCAGATCTCGATCAAAAAGTTTCGGATCACCTGCGCCCCACCGGGAGTGTGACTCACTTCGGGGTGAAACTGGAGTCCGTAAAAGGGTTCGCTCGCGTGCCGGACCGCGGCGTAAGGAGAGTGATCACTTGTAGCCAGAACCTGAAAGTCTCCCTCGAGTTCGCTCACCGCGTCCCCGTGACTCATCCACACCGTCTGCTCCTTCTCGAGTCCGGTGAAGAGAGGATCGGTCTCCAGGACCTGCATGCGAGTACGTCCGTACTCCCGAGAATCCGCGGGCCCCACCTTCCCGCCCAGAGTTTGACACCCCAACTGCATCCCGTAGCAGATTCCCAGCACCGGGACACCGAGACGGAACAGTTCCGAGTCGCAAAGAGGAGCCTGATCGGCATAAACCGAACACGGCCCACCCGAGAGGATCAATCCCCGCGGAGATCGCTCGCGAAGAGTCTCGATCGGCGTCAGATAACTGACAATTTCGCAGTAAACTCCTTGCTCCCGGATTCTTCGAGCAATCAGTTGGGCGTACTGACTTCCGAAATCCAGAACCAGAACCACCTCTTCGGGCACAAGTGTGCTCATGGGAACCTCCAAGCGACTACTCGAATAGATAGTTGGGAGCCTGACGAGTGATCTGAAGACTGTGGGGGTGACTCTCAGCCAACGATGCAGAAGAAATTCTCAGAAATCGAGCCCGCTTTCGCATTCGATCCAGGTCCACAGCCCCCAGATACCCCATACCAGACCGAATTCCGCCCACGAGTTGATACACGTATTCGGAAAGGGGCCCTTTCAGGGCGACGCGTCCTTCGACACCTTCTGGAACCAGTTTCGAAGTTTCTCGGACCGCGCTTTGTCCGTATCGAGCGGCACTCCCCGCCTCCATCGCGGACAGCGATCCCATCCCTCGATACGCTTTGAACGCTCGTCCCTTGTAGTACACGGTTTCGCCCGGGCTCTCCTCCACACCGGCCAGAAGACTTCCGATCATGACACAGTCGGCCCCAGCCGCGAGCGCTTTGGTGATATCCCCTGAATGCCGAATCCCTCCATCCGAAATGACCGCTACACCGGCGGCTCGAGCCACCGGAGCCACTTCCATGACCGCGGTGATCTGAGGCACACCCACGCCCGCCACGATCCGTGTCGTACAGATCGATCCCGGCCCGATGCCGACACGAATCCCATCCACTCCAGCATCCACGAGGGCCTGAGCCGCTTCCGCCGTCGCGATATTTCCGGCCACAATCTGAATATCGTGACAATTACGGACCCGTCGGACCGCGTCCAGAACCCCCTTGGAGTGACCGTGAGCGGTATCGATCACCACCACATCCACTCCGACCTCGATCAGAGCCTCGATGCGGTCGTCATCGGCGACCCCAACCGCCGCCCCCACCCTCAATCGGCCCCGGTCATCCCGACAGGCAAAAGGGAACCTTTCCAGCTTATCGATATCACGAATGGTAATAAGCCCTCGAAGAGCATTGGAATCGTCCACCAGAAGTAGTTTTTCCACTTTCCCTGCGTGAAGAATCTCCTTGGCATCTTCTAGCGTGGTCCCCAGCGGTGCCGTAACCAGATTTTCCGAGGTCATCACCTCGGCAATACGCCGCTCGCCACTCTCCTGAAACCGAAGATCTCGCTTGGTCAAGATTCCGACCAATTTGCCCGCATCCACCACCGGAAGTCCGGAAATGTTGTGGGTACGCATGATTTCCCAGGCTCGCTCGATCGGCTCGTTCGGGTCCAACGTATGAGGATCCAGGATAATCCCATTGGCGCTCCGCTTGACTTTCTCCACCTCACGTACCTGTTCCTCGATGGAGAGATTTCTGTGGACGACGCCGATCCCACCTTCCTGAGCCAGAGCGATAGCCAGACGGCTTTCGGTAACCGTATCCATCGGCGAACTGGAAACCGGAATCTCCAGCGCGATTCCTCGCGAAAAGTGCGTGCGAGTGGTTACCTCCGCGGGCAGGCACTCCGAAGCTTGAGGAACCAGAAGGACATCATCGAATGTGATGCCCTCACCCACGATCAATTGAGAATTTTTCGACGATTCCTTGCTCATACCACCAGCCTCCAGGTCCGAAGGCGGGATGGTAACGACCCCAGGGGGAGTGTGTCAATTCGGACCCTTGAAATCGGAAACCCTCCGGGCAAACCAATCCGCCTCGAATTCGAACCCTTGATCCCGGAAAAAGCGTTCCAGGCCAAGATAGCGTTCACGCGGATCGACACCCCGATTCCAAACCAGCTTGGATGCGCAGACCGGGCAGAACCAGAGCGGCAATCGGTCGCTTTCTTCCAGGGAATTCGAGCCGTTCATGATGCATCGATAATAGGCGCAATGTGCCAGGCTGAACATGTGCCCGACTTCATGCCCAATCACCTTCATCGCTCTCCGATGGGCTCTCCTTCGAGTGCTCTGGGTCTCGGACATCATCCAGAATTTGCCGAAATAGCGAGCCAGAGAATAGACTCCAACGCGTCGATGTAAATACGCCTGCCCGAATACGTATTCCCACTGGGGGTCAGGATAGAGGTCCTCCTGGGTGATCCCAAGGCAACAGATCGCGTCCTCCGGGAGGTTGGGCTCCAGCACCTCATGCATGATGGTCTTCGTGTGATGCTGAACCCACGACTTTTGAAAAACACCCCGATTCCAGAGCCGACTCCGTCGATTGGACTGTGGGAGCGGCAAAGATTCCGCCAAGTCCACCCTACACGAGAACGAACAGGCGACAAATTCGCGAATCGATTCCAGAAGAGCCTGATCCGATTTTTCGAAATCCCCGAGTAGCTGCAAGACGATCCGATTTCGTTCCTCGCTGCTACGCACTGGATCCTCAGCGACATAGCGGAGAAAGCTCTGGGGACGCTCGCTTCGCCCGGGTCCAGCTCGCCAGTCTCCCGGAACGGGTTCTTCCAGCAGTTCAAAAGCGGAGTCGTCCTGAAATACAGGCAAAACCCTGGGCCCCTCATCCCCCCCACCCGCACGAGCCAGCTCCCTGGAATCGAGGGAAAGTGGGCCACATCCAGCCCCCCCGACCAGAAGGAGAAAAAACCAGAACCGTCCCAAGACCGAGCTCACCGATTGCTGCCGGAAGCTCTGAAGCTTAGGATACGGTGTGGACCTCTCAATCACGGAAGCGCTCCTCGCCTCGTTGGGTGGGGTTTTTGCGGGTGTCATGAACACGGTCGCCGGTGGTGGCAGCCTGGTGACCCTACCGATACTCCTCTTTCTCGGCCTGGATCTTCCCACCGCCAACGGCACGAACCGTATCGCAATTCTACTGCAAAACGCGGTCGGTTCCTGGCAATTCCACCGAAAAGGTATCGGGCGCCCCAAGAAAGCCCTTCTCCTGGCCCTTCCCGCCTGCCTGGGCTCCCTCGTAGGCGCGTATCTTGCGATTCAAATCGACCCGCAACTACTTCGACTGATCTTGGGGCTGATCTTCCTCGGCATGTTGCCCGTTCTACTCGCCGACCCCAAGCGGTGGATCGAGGCGAGAATCCAACCGATCACTTCCAGCGATCGCCCATCTCATAAACTCTCTCTACTCTTTTTCGGGTTGGGGATTTACGGAGGTTTTCTCCAGGCGGGCATCGGGGTCTTCCTTCTGGCCGCCCTCGTTCTCGGTGCCGGCTCCGATCTTCTGGAGGGAAACGCTCTCAAGGTCATGGTGGTCGGCCTCTATACCGCCGTGGCCCTGATCCTCTTTGTCGGCTGGAACCAGGTTCACTGGGAGATCGGGCTGGTTCTTGCCCTGGGAAACATGAGTGGAGCTGCGATCGGCGTCCATCTGGCGACCACCCGAGGAACCGTCTGGCTCCACCGTGCCTTGGTTACAATCGTCGCGGGAAGCGCCATCTGGTTGATCTTCGATGCCGTCAGGAACTTCGGTTAGCTTACCCGGTTCCCCCATCCTCGCCAGCCTGGGACCGACTATTCCGGATCGGCCTCGGAGACGGGAACCGCTTCCTGCGGGCCGGGAAACCAGACCGGGCCGTGAAGTTCTTTCCAGTCGTTCACATAGTTTCGAATCGCCTCATACTGGGACTCCATGTCGATTGCGGCGCCCGGAAGAACCTCCTGCGCCCCATCCCGAAAACGCAGAAACTTCGGCGCCTCTTCAACATCCCGATTGAGAAGAAGCATCAGCCCATTACGAACCCCCTCCAGCGGTAAGTATCCCCGCGGAGCCCGATAGGCGATGAGTACACTGGGATGATTGGAATCGTCCATTTCATTTCCAAAACGGTTTCCAGGCGCACCCCCAATAACGATCGTACCCCCCGACATCGTCTTCCCGACATCACTCCCTGCATCCCCGGCGCAGTAGATGAAACCTCGACGCATGTTGGTTCCGAGGCTATCCCCCACATTCCCTCCCACCAGAGCGACAGGAAAATCTTCACGACTGGAATGAAGCCCCATATAGGAAAGACAGTTATGACCGGCTTCCCCCTTGATGTCGACGTATCCGACCGAAAGCTGACTGGCCAGGTGATCCATCTGTACACTCGAATCGATTCGCAACTGAAACCGGCTCTGGTCTAGCCAGTAGAGAAGCATCTCCAGATCCTCGGACTGAAATCGGGAGTCGGAGACCTTCTGGCCAGCCCGATGACTCCGAACGGCTCTGAGAAGCGACCGCGAACGGACGCCTTGCCTCAGAAGCCGGTCCATTCGAGCTTGATGCTCTTCGTGGTCCAACTTCTGACCGATCATCATCTCCAGCAGGACAGAATCGTCCAGATTTCGTACCGATCCAAACCGCCCACCGGCCAGAATATCCGCGATCCGGCTCACCATGATTCCGTAAGTCACCCGATCCTCGAGAAGCTGGGGGTGCCCTACCGTAATCACAAAGCGGTCCAACTCCTCCTTCTCGGCGATCTCGATGCTTCGGTACGTATCCTGCCACGGATAGACCAGGTCGGAGAAATGATCCAGAGCGAACTGTTGAGCATCAAACCGAAATCGACGATCGAGGGTCCGAATGGCCTGAAATATCACGACCGCGGCCGCTCCTAGGTCCAGAAGATTCCAACCGAAACGACCGTGGGTCATCCGCCCCAACAGTTCCGGATTGAAACGGGCAAGCGCTCCCCAGGTTCCGCCGGCAAGCAGGAGCACGAGGATCCCTCCGAGAAGCCAGGGATGTGACATCACAAACCCTCGAACCCGCCGGTAAACCATTCCGCGCGGTTGCGGAAGATAGTCGATCCAGACCCGCCCGCGAAGGAAAGTCTGGATCAATTTGGTTTCGATCCGATCCTCAGAGGATACGGGTCTTGTCACGAACTCTCCTCGGAAGAGGACTCCTCGGCTTTCGGCTTGGGTATCATGATCGGCTCGGCGCGAGCCACTTGATACTTGGCGAATTTCTCTTCCGACTCTTTCTTGACCAGGATCTTGAGATCCTTGAAACGCCCGCCCCGATCGTCGATCAGAGGCTGGAGTTCACGAGCCACCGAAGAGGAGGATATGAAAAAGGTGAAACGATCTCCCCCTTTATCCTCTACATTGATCACCGGCGTATAACCTCGATGAGTGAATACCACAAAAGGTTCGGTCACGATGGTCAATTCCATCTCTTCGGTACCCACCTTCAAGGTGTCATAACGGTCGCGATCTTCCTGCTCCATGGCAGTCTCTCCTTGCTGAATCGATTGGATACCTGACAAACCACTCCCCCACATTCGAGAGTGGAAAAGGCGCGAATGTGTAACACACCCTCGCGCTCAAGTCAAAACCCAAGAGGCAAATACAGAACCTCAAGGGGTCCGTTGTCCTAGACGCCAGCGATCCATACAATGTCGCCTCCCGTCCTTCTACACCAAACCAAACGGACATGACAACCGAACATATTACATCGCTGATCTGCACGCTCTGCGCCAGTCGGTTCCCCCTCCACGACTCCCTCCTGACCTGCCCGACCTGTGGCGACTCGGGTATCCTCGACGTGGAGTATGACATGGACCGGATCGGTCGAGAGATGACCGCAGAAGCGCTCTCTCGAAGAAATAGAGACCACTGGAGATACATCGAACTTCTACCCGTTTCCGCCGAATATGCCCCACCGCTGACTGTTGGAGGGACCCCGATCTATCCAGCTCCTACCCTGGCCCGAACCGTCGGACTGGAAACCCTACTGCTCAAAGATGACGGCCAAAACCCCACCGCCAGCTTCAAGGATCGAGCAAGTTCGGTCGGAGTCGCTGTGGCTCGAGCCCAAAACCAGCCAACCATCGCCTGCTCGTCGACCGGGAATGCGGCCAGTTCCTTGGCCGGAATGGCAGCTTCAGTGGGCATGCGATCGGTTATTTTCGTCCCGCAGCGGGCTCCTGAACCCAAACTCGCCCAGCTCGCCATCTTCGGAGCCACGGTACTCCGCGTACAAAGCACATACGAAGATTGTTTCCAGCTCTCTATGGATGCGTGCCGTCATTACGGGTGGTACAACCGTAATTGCGCCATCAACCCGCATCTTGTCGAGGGAAAGAAAACCGCAGGGCTGGAAATCGGCGAAAGCCTGGGGCGCTCCATGCCCGACTGGGTGGCCGTCTCGGTAGGCGACGGATGCACCATCGCGGGCATCTGGAAAGGTCTCCGAGAAATGTATCAACTGGGATTTGCCGACCGTTTACCCCGAATCCTTGGGGTACAAGCCGAACAAGCCGCTCCCATCGCTCACGCCTTCCGTACCGACACTCCACTGGAACCGTGCGAGGCGAACACACTGGCGGACTCGATCGCTGTCGGTGTACCTAGAAACGGGCACAAAGCTCTGAAAGCTCTGCGCGAGGCCCACGGCGCCGTGGCGACGGTGACGGATGAGGAGATTCTCCTCGCCCTCAAGCGCACCGCCTCCCTGGCCGGCGTCTTCGTAGAGCCTGCGGCCGCGGCCACCGTAGCGGGTATCGAACGAGCGAGAAATGAAGGAACCATCGCGCGGGGAGAATCGGTCCTCGCGGTCCTTACCGGCAACGGCCTGAAGGACACCCGGTCCGCGCTGGAGTCGGCCCGAATGACCGCCGCCGGCTCTTCTCCCATTCTGGACGTCTCCCCCGACCTGGATGCGGTTCAAACTCTTCTCGGAGATCCGTCATGACACTTCTTCGCGGCGCCACTCTGGTTGAATTCGACCCACCCTCGGTCGAGAAAGCGGATATCCGAATCGTCGGCGATTCCATCGCGGAGCGCGGAAAAGGTCTCCAACCCGCGCCGGAGGAAACGGTCGTCGACCTCGATGGGCATCTCATCCTGCCCGGCCTGGTCTGCTCCCACACGCACCTCTACAGCGCTCTCGCACGAGGAATGCCAGGCCCCTCCCAGGCCCCGAAAAACTTCCACGAGATCCTCCAACGCATCTGGTGGGTTCTCGACCGTGCTCTCGACCCCGGCTCCATTGCGGCCTCGGGTCGGGTGGGCGCGCTCGCAGCCGCAGCCTCGGGAACCACCATGCTCGTCGATCATCACGCCTCTCCCGAATCGATTCCCGGCTCCCTCGAACTGCTCCGGGAAGGACTTACAGAAATCGGCATCCGAGGTGTTCTCTGCTACGAAATCACAGATCGTGGTGGACCGGAACAGCGAGATCTCGGTCTGGCCGAAAATATTCGATTCATCGAATCCACCCGCTCGGACTCCCGGTTTCGAGGCCTGATGGGAGCTCACGCCTCCTTCACCCTCGGCGATGAATCTCTTCAACAGCTGGTTCAGGCCGCCCGCTCCCTGAGAACTCCGATTCATATCCACGTCGCTGAAGATCCTTGTGACTTTCCTCGAGGTGGCGGTGATGGAGAATTGATCGGCCGGTTGGCGGATGCGGGAGTTCTCGATGCGGGCGGCGGAGCTCTTCTGGGCCACGGTACCCATCTCGGCCCGGACGCACTCTCACGAGTACGTGATTCGGGATGCTGGCTCATTCACAATGCCCGAAGCAACATGAATAACCACGTCGGTTACGCCCCGGTCGAAATCTTTCCCGAGATCCGGTGTGGCCTGGGAACCGACGGGATCGACGGGGATGTTTTCGCGGAAGCCCAAACAGCGTTCTTCAAGAACCAAGATGCCGGGGGGGCACTTCTGGCCGAGGGAATCCTGCGTATGATCGCGGGAGGACATCGACTGGCCCAGCATCTCTTTGAACGGCCTTACGGCACCTTGCGTCCCGACGCTCCGGCGGATCTGGCCGTTCTCGACTACCCATCCCCCACCCCACTGACTTCCGAAAATCTTGCCTGGCACTTGATCTTTGGCATGAGCGCCTCCGATTGCGTGGCCACCTACGTTGCCGGGCGCTTGATCTATGACCGTGGGCACTTTCCCCTCGCGGACCGCGAGGCCATTCATCGTACAGCTCACGATGAGGCTGCCCGACTCTGGAAACGCATGCAGGAGCTGTCCTGAAACGGCCAGCTATCCCAAGGAGATAACCATGACCGACCCGATCCAAGCCGTCCGAGAGGCCACCGAAGCCTACCGGGACGACATCATCCAGTTCCTCAAAGATATCTGCGCCATACCCAGCATGGAAAGTCAGTTGCGAGATGTGGGCGAACGAATCGCCGAGGAGATGAACCGTCTCGGTTTCGACGAAGTGCGCTGGGACTCCATGGGTAATATCCTGGGCCGGATGGGCGACGGCCCGCGCAAGATCCTTTTCGATAGTCATGTCGACACCGTCGGGATCGGCGATCCCGAGGCGTGGGACTGGGATCCGTTCGTAGGCAAGGTGGAAGACGGCATCTTCTATGCCCGAGGGGCCTGCGATGAAAAGGGCTCGACTCCCCCCATGATCTACGCTTGCGCCATCGCCCGGGACCTGGGCCTGATGAACGACTGCACCCTCTACTACTATGGGAATATGGAAGAGTGGTGCGATGGAATCGCCCCCCACTCCCTGGTCGAAACGGATGGAATCCGACCCGACTTCGTGGTCATCGGAGAGCCGACCCGGATGCAAGTTTACCGGGGACACAAAGGGCGCGTGGAAATGGAAGTCGTCTCCAAGGGAAAGAGCGCACACGCCGCCAGTAATCACCTGGGTGACAACGCAATCTACAAGATGCTCCCGGTCATTGCAGGAATCCGAGACCTCGAGCCCTCTCTGGGAGACGATCCGTTCTTGGGGCCGGGAAAAATCACGGTAAGCGACCAGACCGTGAAGACCCCCTCGATCAACGCCGTCCCGGATGAATGCACCATCCTCATCGACCGACGAGTCACTTTCGGCGAAACCAAGGAAGAAGCCGTTGCTCAGGTGGAAGCGCTCGTTCCCGAAGAACATCGAGATCAGGTCAAGGTCTCGATGCTTCACTATGACGAACCCAGCTACACCGGATTCGTCTTTCCGGTCGAGAAATACTTTCCGGCCTGGTCCCTACCGGAAGACCACCCGCTCGTTCGCTCAGGCCTCGAAGTTATCAAAAAGCTCTGGGACCGCGAAGGCGCAGCGGGAAAATGGAATTTCAGTACCAACGGAATCTACTGGATGGGCAAAGCCAACATTCCCTCCATCGGCTTCGGTCCCGGAGATGAAGAGCACGCCCACACGGTTCTCGACCAGGTTTCTCTGGACGATGTGGTGGATGCAACGGCATTCTACGCCCTGCTACCCTCTACCCTCGGCTTACACCTCTAATCATTCAGACCTACACGATTTAGGAACATCTCATGCAAACCGATCTGCGCGGACGCGACCTTATCTCTACTCAGGACTGGACTCGGGAAGAAATCGAAACGCTGCTCGATGTGGCGCGAGATCTGAAGCGTCGACGAGCCCTCGGTGAACCCCACGCCCTTCTCCGAGACAAGGTTCTGATGCTTCTCTTCTTTTTTTCGAGCACTCGCACCCGCGCTTCCTTCGAAGCGGGAATCGCCCAATTAGGAGGACACGGCGAATTCATCGAATCCTCCACGACTCAGATCTCTCACGGCGATACGGCCAGGGAGATCGGAGAGATCCTGGGCCGATATGGTGACGGGATCGCCATCCGACAGTGCGACTGGGGAGTCGGGAACCAGTACATCCGGGATGTCGCCGAGGCGAGTCGGGTTCCCATACTCAACATGCAGTGTGAGTTGTATCACCCGTTCCAGATCCTGGCCGACCTACTCACCATCCAGGAGAAGAAAGGACCCGATCTGCGAGGCCGAAAGATCGCCGTCAGTTGGGCCTACGCATCCAGCTATCAGAAACCGATTTCGGTACCCCAGAGTTTGATCCTTCTCATGACACGATTTGGCATGGATGTCACCTTGGCCCACCCCCCGGAATACAGCCTGGTCCCCGAAATCGTCGAACAAGCCCACACGAATGCCAACCAACACGGAGGCTCGCTGGAAATCGTTCACGATATGGACGCGGCTTTTACGAACGCCGATGTGGTGTATCCAAAAAGCTGGGGATGCATGCTCACGACCAGCGACCACGAAGAATCCCGGAAGATCGGAGAAAAATACAGCGACTGGATCTGTGACGAACGCCGGATGGCGCTCGCGGCCGAAGACGCCATCTACATGCACTGCCTTCCCGCCGACCGGGGGATCGAGGTCACAGATGCGGTTTTGGATGGTCCTCAATCGGTCGTCTACGACGAAGCCGAGAATCGACTGCATGTCCAGAAAGCGGCTATGGCGCTGACCATGCGTTGATCTCTTTGTAGCCCACCATGACACTTCACCTGAACTTATCGCGCCCTCTCGCCGTCATCGCCATCGGTGGTAACTCCCTGGTAGCCGACGCGGAACACACCACCGTTCGCCATCAGTGGCGAGCGGTCCGAGATACCGCCCGCTCGATCGTCGACATTATCGAGGAGGGATACTCCATTGTCCTCACCCACGGGAACGGGCCTCAGGTGGGCTTCATCCTGGAGCGCAACGAACTCGCATCCGATCAGGTGCACACCACTCCTCTCGATGTCATCGACGCCGATACCCAGGGTTCGATCGGGTATATGATCCAGCAAGCGATCGACAATGAATTTGTTCGTCGAGGGCGGACCATTGATCGTCAAGTCGTCACATTGATCACCCAGGTCGAGGTCGATCGGGAAGACCCGGCCTTCGACAACCCCACCAAACCGGTCGGATCCTTCCTCACCCCCGATCAGGCCGAGAAACACCGTGAACGGGGTCATATCGTGATCGACGACTCGGGTCGCGGTTTGCGTCGCGTGGTTCCCAGCCCCGAACCTCAATCGATTTTCGAACTCGAAGCCATCGAACACCTCTTGGAAGTCGGCATGATTGTCATCTGTGTAGGAGGAGGTGGTATCCCCATCGTACGCAAAGCCGACGGTACACTCCGAGGCGTTCCCGCTGTGATAGATAAAGACCTTGCCAGCAGCCTGCTGGCCACCGAACTCGAAGCGGATCTATTTCTTATCTCCACCGCGGTCGAACAGGTCGTGCTCGATTTCGGCTCGGCGAATCCAACTCCCCTGGACTCACTAACGACATCTCGAGCCCGACAGTTGCTCGCGGAAGGACAATTCCCTCCCGGAAGCATGGGGCCCAAGATCCGAGGCATGTGTAACTTCATAGACTCGGGCGGTTCCCTGGGGATCATTACCTGTCCTGAAAATTTCAAGCAGTCGCTGAGGGGTGATAAGGGAACCCGATTCGTCCCCGATCCCGATTCACCAAAAAGTTCTTCCCCAGATAGTTGACCTGGAGTCGAGTGGGATCGGATACTCTTACGATATGGGTAGCGTTTTCCGTCTTTCCGAGCAATTCCTCTGGGTTCGCTCGGTCTCCGAATTGACACCATAAGCGGGGAGAATTCGGTTGGGTCTTCGTATTCGTTATTGCGATCAGTGCGGCGAAAGAGTTTCTCCCGAAGAACTCGAATCCGGGCGTGCGGTCACTCATCAGGAAGTCACGTACTGCCACTCGTGCAAGCCCAACCTTAGCGGAGCGCAATCTCCGACCCAGCCTGCCAGCGCGCCTCAGGCGCCTGGGGCGCCCCGACGCCCTCCTACCGGTCGGGGAGCCGCACAAAAGCGCGCTTCCAACCCTTCTGTCAAAACGTTATCAAATCGCGGAGTACCGACCCCCCCCTACAAACCGGGCAAAAAGTCCGACCGGAAAGCCATCGGCTATCTGATGATGTCCTGCGGCGCAATTTTCTTCACTTTTAGCCTTATCCTCTATCTCAAACGAGCCCCCAAAGCCCAGATCCCTTTTGGAGGGAACGCGACTTCCTCCGCGTCCTCTTCATCCTCTTCGTCGAAACACACCGCATCCAAAAAACCCAGACCGCGCCCCCGCGCACCGAAACCGCCCCCCCCAAAAAACAGTTCCCCTCCCGGCAAGTCGCTCTTTCTGGAAATGGAGGCCCAACAAAAATTGCTGGAGAAAGGGACCCGCCCGGACCGTTTTCAAGAAATCCTGGCACTCTGGTTACGGACCGAACGTGGCCTGCCCAGGAAAAGTCCGTACCGAGAGAAAGCTCAGAAACGTCACCATACGCTGAAGGCAAAATATGAAGAACAGGGCATGGTGTTCTTTCGCCAGCAGAAAGAAAGAGCCGATAAGGCTCTGGCTCGGGGCGATACCCAGCTAGCCCGAATCCACTGGAGCAAGTTCCCCCCCGAATACAATTTCGGTCGAATCGAAGAGAAGATCAAATCGGAGCGATCCCGTATCCGAACGGTTCGCCCGCCCCAAGCCCCCCCACCCAATTCATCTCCTCCTTCAAAACCTCGGCCAGACTCTTCCTGGACAACCAAAATCGAATGGTCCGATGCCGGTCAAAATGACTTGATGAAGTACTGGACTCTCTCCAGTTCTCCAGGAGAAGCCACCATTACCGGAAAGTCTGACGATTCAGAAAATCACTTTCTGGTCAGCCAAACCCCCTCCACCTGCACCCAAATCGCCTTTGAACATCGAGTGATCAAGGACCACATCCACCTCCAGCTTTTTACCCAGCAAAACGCCTCCGGTCCGGTCGCCAGCGTCAATCTCTCGGATTTGATTCGTGAGAAGGGTGATATCCAGGGCTGGAACCGAATTATATTCCTTATCCAGGATGGCAATCTCCACTTCTGGATCAATGAACAATACGGGACCATCGATCCGAACAGTTTTTCCGGACCGCTCGACGGCCCGGCGAAACCGGCATTCTTCATGCATACGCCTTCTGAAGTCCAGATCCGTAACATCACCCTGAAGTAGTAACCTCCCCAGTCAGAATGTCTCGAGCGCTCGCCTTCCACCTGATCGGAATTCACGGACCAGCGAGAGGGAGGTCCTTCCAACTCCGGGGCCGTTCCTTTCGCATGGGCCAAAATCCGGCTTGCTCCATCCATCTGGACGATCCAGATCTACTCTCCGAACACGCTGTTATCCGTAAAGCCGGAAACGGTTTCGAAATCCAGACCCCCAACGAATCGAATCGGATTTCAGTCAACGGACTCCCGCTTTGTCACCACTCCTTACAGCCGGGCGATATCCTGCAGATCGGTCGTTCAGCGTTTTACTTTCTCAAAAGCGACCTCCCCATTCCCGACGAAGTGTACCGAACCTGCCTGACGACCTCTCCTCCCTCGATACTCGTCGGCCAAAGCCCCCGTATGTGCAAGTTGTTCGACCACATTGCGCTCGCAACTCGCAGCGATCTTCCGGTTCTTATCCAGGGAGAAAACGGCACCGGCAAGGAGCTTATCGCCCGCACTCTCCACGCCTATAGTGCTCGCAAAAACTCTCCTTTCCTCCCGGTGTCGTGTGGCACCCTGAGTTCATCCCTCCTTGAAAGTGAACTGTTCGGCCATGAGCAAGGCGCTTTCACTGGCGCCCATCAGCAACGTCCCGGGTATTTTGAACTCGCGGATACCGGATCCCTGTTCCTGGATGAAATCACTGGACTCGATGTCTCCCTGCAAAATCGTCTTCTTCGCGTTCTGGCCGAAAAAGAATTCACTCGGGTGGGCGGTCGTCAACCGATTCCCAACCTCGCCCGCATCCTGACAGCAACCACCCTTGATCTCCGAGAAGAGATCGACGCGGGTCGATTTCGGGAAGATCTATTTTTTCGACTGCATGTGATTCCGATCCACGTCCCCCCACTTCGAGAACACACCGAAGATCTCCCCATACTCATTCAAAACCATCTGAACGTTAATCACCCTCAAATCCATTCCTGGAAATCTCTTTTCACTCAAGAAGCGTTCAACCGACTGTTCGCTTATTCCTGGCCCGGAAATGTCCGCGAACTTTTCAATCTGGTGGATCGCGTCCTCCTTCTCGGTCACACCGAGAAGAATCCGTTTCAGGGCCACCCCGATGTGTCCTGGCACCAGGACACCGCTTCCGATCCAGCATCGCTGGAACTGACTGCAGTGGAGCGGAATCACATCCTACGGGTATTACAAATCGCTGAAGGCAACAAGAGTCTCGCCGCTCGCCTGATGGGTATCGAACGAAGTTCTCTCTACTCGAAACTCAAACGTCACACTCTGGATTGAAATCTTTAACAGAGAGTCTCCTGAAACCGTTCACGCGGGCAGATCTCTCGACTCCGCCCCGTTATCGATTCATCCGTAAGACCTTCAGGTAATCCACACCTTCGCCCGCCTGATACCGATATCGACTACGCACTTCTGCCAGATGCCAGACCACCCCGAACACAAACCGGGTCGCGACTCGACAGGCTTCCAGATCGATCCACTCCCAATCGTCGAGCACCGTGTGATAACGATCGTGAAGTCCCGTGCTGAAAAACAGGACCGGGACCTCTCGCTGATAAAACGGTCGACTGTCGGTGGGAGCCATTCCCGAACGAGCCATCACCAACCTCATACCCGATTTTCTGGCCTGAGAGCGTAACAACCCTTCGAAACCGCGAGCGGTACCCACTCCACAGACCCCAAGACGCCCAACCGGCCCCTGACCGATCATATCCAGGTTCACCATGACCACCGTCTGCTCGAGAGGGACGACCGGGTGCTCCACATAGTAGGTGCTCCCGATCAATCCGCGTTCTTCGGCTCCAAAAAAGACGAAGAGGAGGGAACGTCTAGGAGAGCGTGGCAACCCACACAACGCTTCTGCCAGTTCCAGAAGACTGGCCACACCCGAAGCGTTATCGTCGGCTCCATTATGAACCCGTCCACCGGGAACCGGTGTTCTGGAACCGAAACGTCCACGTCCAATCGCATCGTAGTGAGCCCCAAGGAGAAGGACCTCGTTTTTTCGTGAACGGTCCCGACCTTTCAGCATTCCCATGACATTCCGTGTTGTCTTCTGAACCCGACGGATCTGAATCCGCCCCTCACAATGGACCGATGAAAGGTCCGCGGAGTCGGGCCGGAAGGACCTCTCGATCTTTTCCTGCCACGCCAGAAGACCGCCACTCCTACCTTTGAGTATCCTCTCTCCCAACCAACGCTTGACATGCAAGACGGGTATATCCACCTTGGGCCCGGGACCACCCAACCCGGTAAGCAAATCACCATCTCCATCATTACGCAGCGGATCGCTGATAACCAGCAAAGCGACCGCGCCAAGATTTTGAGCCCGTCGGGCCTTGGCCAGGACAGAGTGATCGCTTCGATCCTTTCCGAAGGGCCCTTCGGGATCTCCGAGACGAGGTCCACCGGTCAAAACAAGGACCACACGATCCCGAACATCGACACCCGCGTAATCATCATATTGCGGCGACTGACTGGAAATCCCGTACCCCGCGAAGACCATCGGCGCATTGAAACGGCCATTTCCACCCCACCCGTAGGCGGTCGCATCACGACCCAACTCCAAGCTCACCCACTCCTCCTGAATCCGGACTCTGAGCAGCGAGGTGGTTGTCAAGGAGACCGCATCCACAAACGGTACCTCCTGAAACCAGGAACCATCCGGTCCTGCCGGCTCCAGCCCCAACGTTCGCATCCGTTCCGCAATATAGTCTCCGGCCCGTCGACCCCCTTCACTTCCCGCCGATCGCCCAGCCATCGAATCGTCAGCCAGCAAACTCCCATGAGCCCGAAGATCTTCTCTTTCGATCCTGGCCAGCGCGTCTTGCTCGATCGTTCGGTCGAGCACCGGCCCACACCCCATCCACACGCATAGGACCAGAGGACTCCACCACATGCCCCTCTTCCTCGAAGACGATCGCGAACACACCCAATTCTTTCTGACCACCTTTTCCCAAAGGGTCGAACCGATCACTTCGAAGAACCCAGGGTTACCGAAATCACTTTACGTTCCCCCGCCCTTTGAATCTCGACTGGAACCTTCTGACCTATTTTCAACTTCCCGATAGCGCTTGCCAGATCTTCGAAATTTCGAATCTTCGCGCTTCCGATCCGGAAGATCAGATCCCCTTTCCGAAGTCCGGCCTTTTCCGCGGCAGACCCTTTGACAATCTCTCCGACCCGAAATCCCTCATCTTTTTCTACGGAATCGCCCGGCCGCACACCGAGCATCACTCTTTTCTTGCGCGGGGATTCCGATTTACTAAAACCCGGTCTTTCATCGCTGACAACCGCCAGATAGTAAGCGGTCAAATAGATAAATCGAGTCACCACCTCACAACCGTGAGCATTGATCTTGTTCCAATCGTCCGCCGGCGTGTGGTAATCGGGATGCAAGCCGGTATGAAAAAACAGAACCGGAACTCCTTTGTGATAGAAACTGGAATGGTCGCTGGGACCCGTTCCCTCGGGGCGGTACTTAATATCGTGCTCCGTCCGGGCGTTGATCCCCTTGAGAAGCGACTCGAAGGAAGGACTGGTACCCGTGCCAAAAACCGTAAACGCGTCCCCTTTTCCACGACCCACCATATCGAGGTTGATCATCGCCACCGTCTTTTTCAGCGGAATCAGAGGATGGTCCACGTAATACTTGGACCCCAGCAGTCCTCGCTCTTCACCACTGAACAGGAGGAACAAAATCGATCGCCTAGGAGCCGTTTCCAGTCTCGAAAACGCCTCGGCAAGTTCCAGAATCGCACTGGTTCCAGAAGCGTTATCGTCAGCCCCATTGTGAATTTTTCCTCGATGCCCCTGGCGAGATCCGTAATGCCCATATCCCACGTGATCGAAATGACCTCCGATAATCAAAACCTCTTCTCGTAGTTTCGGATCACTCCCCTCCAGAAAACCGACCACATTCCGGGTGCGAACCTGAGCCCGTTCGACCTGGACATCAAGAGAAGCCTCGATTCCCTTCAATTCAAACGATTGAGGACTCAGGGACTCATCAACCTCCGCCTGAATTTTATGCAGATCCCGGCCAGCGAAACGGAACAGTTTTTCTGCGACCGACCTCTTCATATGGACGACAGGGATATCGATCCCGGTTTCATTGCCAACCGTTCCCGCCAAGGGATCCTTCTTCTCTTGATCCTGATGGACGGGTCCGGTCACGACAATCACGCCAAGAGCTCCATGAGCCTGCGCGTTTCGCGCCTTGTTGATGAAAAAAGCGTGACGATTCCGTCGCGAAGGTGAAAAGGCGCCGTTTTTATCTTTCGACTGGGGGACATACCGCAAAAGCAAAACGATCTTCCCCTTCACATCAATCCCCGAGTAATCGTCATAAACCGGCTTCTTGCTGGTCACCCCGTAACCCGCAAATACGAGTTTTCCAGAAACCTCCCTGCTGGCGCTGAAACCGAAGGGAGTGAATCCGGTCTGTGGATCGACCCGGATTGTCTCATCCCCGACTGCAAATCTCACCAGGCTACCCGCTCCTACCGTTCGGGTGGCCTCAAAGCCAAAATGCTGGAAGTAGGTCCCTTGATCGCCGACAGGACGTAAACCGTACCGACCGAATTGTCTGGCCAGATAGCGAGCAGCTGCGAGTTCACCCCGACTTCCACTATCCCGGCCTTCCAACTGATCGGAAGCCAAAAACTGGATATGCTCCATCAACTCTTTGGATTGAATGGAGCGGTAGGCGCTGGCGGGGTCGAAAGGGGTTTCTAGCGACTCTTCGGCCACACACCAGGTGGAGACCGCCCAAAGCCCCAGAAGGGCTATACCGAAACAACGCCGCCCACGGGATGAAAGCAAATTCATGAAAACTCTCCTAAGTGAAAAGGCCGCCTGAACGACCTCTTGTCCAGGATCGATCATTTCTTCTCTGGTTCGCCAACAGAAGGTTCGGACCCAGCTTTTTGAAAATGGGTGAGTTCGATTTTACGTGACTCCCGGGATCGCACCACTTCCCGATGCCTGACCCGCCCCATTTTGCTGAAAAAAGTCGTGGTCATCACCAACTCGGTCCGACGACGTTTGAGGCAACCTCGCTGAATATCGAATATGGCGGTGCCGAACACTTCTGCCCCACCGCTGGTTTCAGCGGAATCCACCTCGATCTCGACCGCGTGACCTTTCAAACGATCCTGATCTTTCCCCGGACGAAACTCCATCCGAGAACGAACCTCCAGATCGGCGGATGAATCGTCCAGAGCATGCAGTTTGAAACGCGCCACCTCATCGAGTTCCCCCAAGGCTCCCAAAGAACGCGAGAATTTCCGACTCCACTCCTGACCCACCGCGACTCCGTCGCCGGTCTTCGGTCCCAATGCCAGCGTACGGGTGAACCGAGAAGAAAAAGCTTTATCCGAGAGCAAGGTAGCGACCGATTTTTTCGACCATTTCTCGTCGATACCGATCGACTTGAGCGCGTCGATCACCCGGGTACGGATTTTCGCCCCGCCAAGGACCGAAATGACGGTTCCCGTAGGCGTGATCTGAATCGTAACCGACTCCCCCTTCATCGCGATCGGTACAGCGAGACCCGGCTTCCGAGCCAGTTCGGCTTTTCGAGCTTCGTCATCCAGGTCCTTCGCCTCGAATGAGTTGGACTCCTCTTCGCTCTCCTCTCGCACCGACACATCGTCAATGGTGATCCGAATGGTTCGGTTTCCCTTCTCATCCACATCGATAACCTTCCAATTTTCCACCGTCATGTGCTCCAGACGATGGGAAGAAGGGGCTGATGAATGATCCGAACTTGGCGAATCAGCAGCTTTGTCCTCATCGCCATCCGATTCCGTACCGCCAGATTCCTGAGACCATTCCGACGTGATTTGATATCGCAATTCATCCCCTTTTTCTAACGAATAGATCAGAGGTGTGAGTTTCGTTTTTTCAGTCTGGACTTCATTTGAATTCGATTTGGATTCTTCTTGAGCTTGGAGCCCAAAAAACGACATTCCCAGCCCGATCCATGACATGAAAATCAGATGACGTAGCAACATGGCAAACTCCGACAAATATCCCGGTGCACAATCCTCAACAAATATGACCCATCGGGCCACAGGGGCGGACATTAGAAGTCGTAGCGGGGGAATCCGTCAAGTCCCTGCTGGCAACTGTCGCACCCCCCAAGGTAGGATTCAGGAAGTTTTTCTATTCCACGCAACCTCCGGGTTCTTTCCTGCCGATGGACCGTAAACGCTTAAAAACATTGACCGCTCGGTCCCAGAATCTCTTCGTAGGAATCGCCACCGAACGCGATCTGGCGGTAGCGGAGGAGTTCCTGGACACCTGCGAAAAGGCTGGTCTCTCGTTTTTCGAGGCTCTTCGGCGCGACAACGAGAACCTTCGTTCACTTCTTGAGATCAGCCGTAAGCTGGGCGCGCCAACCCCTCTTCCCGACCTTCTCGAGCAGATTCTCGACACCGCCCTTTCATTTACCGGGGCTGAAAGGGCTTTTCTCCTCTATAACCCCCAAGGAGATGAAACTTCGTGCGTCCAGGTCGCCCGTCATTTCGACCAGCGAGACATTTCCAGCCCGGACCTCGAAATCAGCTCAACCCTGGCTAACCAGGTGATCCAGACGGGCCAGCCGATCCTGACCGGAAATGCCACCACCGACCCCCAGTGGGCATCGATTCCATCCATTCGGGAACTTCGACTCCGCTCGATCCTCTGTGTACCGATTCCTGCCACGAAATCGTCCATGGGAGCCCTGTATCTCGACAACCGATTTTCTCGTGAAGCGTTCAACACTTCTCACTGCGCGCTGATCGAAGCCTTCGCCGCCCAGGTCGGCACCGCCCTGGAACGAGCCTATCTCCACGACCAGGTCCGGTCTCACCTGGAAACCGTGAATCGAGACCTCCAGGACACCGTCGACGAACAGAACGAAGAGCTGACCCAGGTCCACCATCTGCTCCAGCAAGGACCTTCCCGACTCCGAACTCCTGACGGATTTGCCGACCTGATCGGTCAAAGTGAACCGATGGAGACACTTTACTTGACACTGGAACGCATCGCGCCGACCGATCTTTCGGTCCTCATCCTGGGAGAAAGCGGTACCGGCAAGGAACTGGTAGCCCGCGCCTTGCACCGGGCCAGTCCTCGTCACAACGGCCCATTTATTTCGGAAAACTGCGCCGCTTTGAACCCCTCTCTCCTCGAAAGTGAGCTCTTTGGGCATGTCGAAGGGGCTTATACCGGTGCCCATCAAGATCGAGCTGGTCTTTTCGAAAGAGCAGAGGGTGGCACTCTGTTCCTGGACGAGATCGGAGATATGCCGATCCAAATGCAAACCAGACTGCTCCGCGCCCTCCAGGAAAAAGAGGTTCGCAGAGTAGGAGGAAAATCCACCATCCCCTTCGATGTCCGGATTATCGCGGCCAGCAATCGAAACCTTCACCCAGGACAAGAAATGGAATTCTTTCGCGATGACCTCTTTCACCGACTGAGCGGAATGACCATCCACCTGGTGCCCCTACGAGACCGCCCCGGTGACATCTCGCTTTTGGCCCACCATTTTCTTGAAGCCGAAAACAGAAACCGACCCAGACAAAACCGCCTGAAATTCACTCCAAGAGCCCAGGAGGCCTTGAACAAACACACCTGGCCGGGAAACATCCGTGAACTTCAAAACGTAATCGCTCGAAGCGCGGCCCTCGCGCCCTCCGGAGGTCCACTCGAGAAGATCGTCCTCGATTCCCCCTCCTCGGGGCTTTTGTCGCAGGATATAGCCCATTCTGAAACGATTCGCCATCTGGGCCCTCTTCTGGAACGAATTGAACGGGAAGAGATCCATCGTGCCCTGGAAAATACCGGCGGGAATCGGTCCCGCGCGGCCGATCTCCTTGGGATCAGCCGTTACGCCCTGAAACGAAAAATGATTCGGTTTGAAAACGAAGCACGACCTACGGACTGAGAACTGGCAGCTTCCACCCAAGCGACAGAACCCCAGGATCTATTTCTTAGGTTTGAAAACTCTTCAGCACGAGATCAAATCCGGATTCTGTTCCCTGGCGACACCGGAACCCTAAATCGAAGTCCGGTGCCTACTCCCCAACCGTGCTATGCTGTCGGGTCATGCCCCACCTCGCTTCACTCCTTACTCTCTTGCTGGCGCTATCTACATTTCTCGGTTGTTCGAACCATCGGCACGACTTTGCCGCCCGACAACCTGGAGGGATGGAGCGGTATCTGGCTATGGAAACTCGCCGAACAGACAACGCATCGACCCCGGAGTCGACCCCGGAGATTCCCCGTCCTGCGCGCCTGGTCGCTTATGAAATCGTACGGTCCCACCCCGATCCAGCTCACATACCGGCCGAATCCCCCTTCGATCCCCCCTCACACACACCCAACCGACATCTCAGCCCTCTGCTCGAACAACTGTCGCTGCAAAAAGACCGATTCGCCTTCGCCTCGATTCTGACCCCCCTCCTGGTCCGTGGACCCGCCAATCTGCTGTCTCTCCGTGAAGCGGCTCTGGAGGCCCGAGCCGACCTTCTCTTGGTGTGTGAGTTCGATTACGCATCCCACGCCAGTCCCACTGCCTGGAATGCGCTCAACATCACCGGATTCGGCCTCTTTCTCATCCCGAGCGAGCGTCTCGAGGTGACGATTCGGATTTCTTCCTACCTCCTTGAACCTCGTTCAGGATTCCTGATCGACACCGCGGTTCTGGAGAGGAGCGAAACGACATCTGTCGCGACACTGTTCGTTTCGGCAGCCGAACGTCGACTGGTATCGACACTGACACGTGGCGCCTACGAGACCCTGCAAGATCGCATTCTTCATTCCAAGTGATTAAGCGCGCGGATTCGCTCACGAAACCGTCCTCCGGGCCCTTCGAAACATCCAGCGAGGAATCGGACCAAAATTTAACAATACCGCAACGCCTACCCTGCCCTCCGCTTAGAGCAACCCCAATCCTTCAGGATTCCGGCCTCTCTTCGTCCCAGGCCTGAAGTCCATGCCATTGCCGCCGATCACACCCTTGGGAAACCTTTCCACGCTCTCCTCCTTCAACGAGATCCCACTCTCCTCGATGAGCATCTCTTCCAAACGATCCCAATGTGCCAACACCAGAGAAACTTTTCCGTACTCACAGGATGGCCTTTCTATAGATTGAGGTCTTAAAGACCTAGGCAGACTGTGCGAGAATTCTAATCACGTTATCTAATCCAGTACGAGGGATTTCGAATGGTTATCGTCTGCAACTCATGTCAGGGCAAATTTCGCCTCAAAACCGCCATGCCCGGCCGACGCATCAAATGCCCACGATGCTCAGAACCGATCTCCATCCCAGCCGAATCCCCTCCACCAACTCCCGTCCCCAAGACCTCCGCCAAGCGAGCCCCGAAAGGTGCTCCCGATCGAAAAGCCAAGAGAGAAGAACCGGCCCTGCCATCCCGAAAGAATGAGACCCGACGGCACAGAAAAGGTTCCGAGGTACGTACAAGCGAGGAACGGCGTGGCCGGAAGAGTACCGCCCCCAAGGCCTCCTCGAACCGTAGCCTGTGGATCGGCGTCGGAACTCTTGTCGTAGCTTTCATCCTGATAGCGACTGCGGTATTCCTCAACCAAGGCGCCAACCGTCGAGTCGACCTGACCACCCCGCCGGCAAGTACCAGCACTCTGGACACCTCAAGTCAGAAAACTAAAAGTGACGTCGATGAGGCTCTAACCCTTGAATCTCTACTCGAACGGTCCGAAAAAGATTTTGACCTGGCCAGAACCGCCCTGATGATCTCCGATCAGTACAGCCAGTCGACCTTTGATCACAAAGTCCAAGTCGAATCTTACCTGAAGCAGCTCGACAAAATGGCCCGATCCATACAGAAACGGATCAACGATTCGATGAATCCTCGCGAAGTGATCAAGACCATCAATCACTACCTGTACGATGAACTGAATTACAAATCGAGCCAAAATGCGTGGGATCCAGCGAATCTCTTCCTCGACATGGTTATCGATGGACAGCAAGGATATTGCCTAGGCCTTTCCACTCTCTGGATCGTCCTCGCTGAACGCATCCATTGGCGAGGTGAAAAACTACCAATCTACGGAGTCAGTGCGCCACAGCATATTTTCGTCCGATGGGACTGCCCGACAGAACGCCTCAACATCGAAACCTTGCACATTCCCCCCGTAGACATGAGCCAAGAGGAGATGAAGCGTATCTACCAGTCCGGTGGATTAGAAAAAATCCTCGAGATGTCCCGCGCCGGCCAGATTGTTCCCGGTAGCACATATATCGAAAATTACGCCATCACCGATCTCGCCCGCAGAGAGAAGGCTCATATGGCCAATCTCACCAAAAAGCAGGTCGTGGCCATGATTTACGGAAATCAAAGTAGCCTCGAATACACCAAGATCCAGAAAGTCACCGACCCCGAAGTCCGCAAGGTCGCCTACGAGAAAATCGAATCCCACCTGGCTCAAAGTGTCAAGTTCTTCCCACGATCGGGATTGACTCTGCGAAACCGAGCCCACTACTGGATGAACTGTCACGGCGACTTCCGCAAAGCGCTCTCCGACATCGAGCAGGTATTGCGATGGGAGAAAACAGCTGACACCTACCTGGTACAAGCCATGGCGTACCGAGGACTCCGAAAATACGACAAAGCTCTCAAAGCGCTCGACCACGCGGACAAATCGCCCAGCATGCAACAAAAAGCCGGGATCAAGGCGCAAATCGCCCAAAACCGAGCTTTGATCTATTACGATGCCAAGCAATACGAGAAAGCTCTCACCTACTGCGATGAGGTCCTCAAAAGCAGCGTCGGCACATCCGAACTCAAAGGAGCCGCCCTGATCCTGTTTCTGTTTCGCATCAAACTATACAACCAGATGAAAGCCTATGACCTGGCCACCGCGGCCGCAGAATTAATCATCGCTGCCTACCCCACCGATATGGCCGTGGCTCGATCCCGGCTGGGGCGCACGTACCTGGAACTGGGTGATCTGAAGCGAGCGCGATCGCTGTTTCAGCGAGCTCTTCAAATGGACAAAACCGAAGCGGAAGCCCTGTACGGATTGGGTTTGCTTCACAAGAGGAACAAGGAATACTCCAAAGCGTGCGACTTCTTCGGCAAAGCGCTGGTGATCGATCAAACCCTGTCGGAAGCTCGCCGCGATCTTGCCGAATCTCAACGTCTCCTCGAAAGGTCCTGAGGCTCTCCCCATGAAATGTTTTCTTTGGCTCCTGATCGGTTTCCTTGCCACCATTCACCCATCGCCTGCTCAGCAGGGTTCCGACCGGGACAAAGCCCTTCAAATCGTCGTCTTTCTGGAAAAGGCCAAAGGCCAGATCTCCCCCCAGATGACAACCATGCTTCTCGTTCACCTCATGGGCATTCAAGATAACAGTGCCGGTGAGCCTCTCGTTCGAGGACTCCGCATCGACGACCCCATCGTCCGTTTTTACCTGATTCAAAAAATTGGCAACCTGAAAACATCGTCGGCCATCGGACCGATGGAAAGCCTATTTCGGGATCAAGAGACGGAGTGGTGGCTCAAGAGCGCGATCTGCCTGGCATGGGGTCGCATCGGCCACCAGTCGACCGTCCCCTTTCTTGTGCGCGCACTGAACGACAAACACCCCATGGTTCGAAAACGGGCGGTCGAAGCGTTAGAAAACATCATCGAAGCCAAATCATCTTATTCCATCGAAGACGATGAAACCTCGCTAGCGTCAGCCATCGAAACCTGGAAGTCCTGGTGGAAAGGGAACGCCTCTCGCTTTGTAGCCATGAGTCCTCCGAAACCTCCGGAGTCCTGGACCAATCCGGAAAAAGGCACTCGCAAAGTCCTCCGTCAGATGACAGGTCGAGACCCAGGCCCTATGGATCAGAAAAAGGACCGCCTTCCCTTCCTCCCTCCTAACGATTCCTGGACCCCGGTCACCCAGCCCATGGAACAGGGGATGGTCTGCTACGGCCTGGCTCACAACAGTGAAGCCCGTGTCGTTGCGACTCTTAGCCCACTCGATTCGGTCGCACCGGAAATGCTTCTGGAACAGATCCGTCAAGCTTCGAGCCAGCAATTTGGAGGTAAATTAGAAAACAGCAAGATCGAGAAGAGCACCTTTGGAGGGAGAGAATCGACTCAACTCACATTCCAAGCCACCATTCAGGGCCAATCCCTTCAACAACGATTTGTTCTCTTCCAGGACAAAAATCGGTGGTTTCTGGTGATCATCGCCTGCCCTCTTGGCCTCTGGGACTCCCTCCAGAACGACATGTTCGAGATCGCCGGCACCTTCGACTGGGACAGAACTTCGACTGAGAAACAAAACGACGCACTCAAAAACGCTTCAGGTCCCAAAGGCCCCATTCCGGTCAAGGTTACCGACAAATGGTCTCTTACCAAGCACGAGATGCAAGACACCTCCGAAGTGATCCGTTTCATGCATAAAGATGAATACGCTGGATTCGGGATCGATATTCATACCGACTCCACGACAAAGATCGAAGAGATCGCCCGGCAGTACCACGAAGCGATTCAGGAAACTCTGGGAGACAACATGAAGGAATCCCGGCAGTCCCGTTCCAAATACGCGGGGAAGCCGGCCGTCGAAATCCTTTTCCGAAGTCAACGCGACTCCAACGGGCCGAGAGTACGTCACCGAGTGGCCATCGTTCGCGAAGGAGATTACGTCTATGTTTTCGACATGCGATCAGTCGAAGAGATGTGGTCCCAGGTCGCCAAGGAGTTCGATCAGATCGAGTCCACTTTTAGTCCTCGTTGACTTCCATCCCGCGACTCAGGCTTAGCGTAACTGCTCGAGAAGAACTTCAACCGAACGCTTCAATTGCCGATCCACTCCCCGAGTTTCTTCCCCGGGCCTATTTTCCACCAGGACATCCGGAATCGCCCCACCATTTTCCATATTGCGACCATTCTTGGCGAGGTACCAACCTCGAAACGGGAGGCGTAGAGAACTCCCATCGCTCAGGCGAATTCGCCCGGTCGAAATCACGCCTCCGAATGTGGGTTGACCCACAACAAGACCTCGACCGAGACTCTGGATAGCGTGGCTGAAAATTTCAGCGTTGCTGAAACTTTCTTCATTGCAAATCACAACGATCGGCTTTCGCCACGCGTAAAAGGGCAATCGTCCTTGCGGGTATCCGCGGCCACCACCCCGAGGCACTGTGAAAGCGTGCGACTTGACGGTCAACATGGTGAGTAGATAGTCCGTTGTCCATCCTCCTCCATTATCTCGAACGTCCAAAATCAACCCTTCTTTTCCGTGTGCCACGGCGACAAGATCCCGTTCAAAATCCTCGAGACTGGTGGAATTCATGGCCGGCACATGGATATATGCAAGTCGCCCCTGAGAAAGTGTGTTCACCCGTTTTCGCCGATGATCGATATCTTCTCGATAAAGATGTTGGCGCAAGGTCCCCGCCCCGATCGGCTCGATCACTATTTGCCGACTCGTCCCGTCTCGCCCGACAACTTGAAGACGAAGAGGTCTCCCCACCGTACCTTCGAGCAAACTATAGATGTTCTTCCACTGACCGGATTCGACCAGAGGAGTTCCCTCGAGGGCGATCATCGTATCCCCCACCTCCAGGGTAGAACCCAGACGGGTCGCGGGTGATTTTGAGATCACCTGCGTAACCTTCAATCCACGACCCTGAGGGTCCGGAACAAAGTGAACTCCCAATTCACCGGTTTCGTTACCGCTTGGAGAAGAACTGGAGATACCCACATGACTGGCATTGAGTTCCCCGAGCATCATCCGAATGACATCCTTGAAATCGGCTTCCGTTCCGACGGCGCTTATCATCTCCCGGTAGCGCTCCCGATCTTTTGCCCAGTCTCTTCCATGAAAACCTGGATCGTAAAAGTTCGAATGAATCGCAGCCCAAGCCTCTTCGAATACCTGAAGTCGTTCAGATACGGGATCCTCCCAAATTCGAGCGCTCCAGGAACGTGACTGGACCGCCCCCCCGGCTGCCGGCAGCCAGGAAACTCCCGCTCGCCCTAGAAATCTCACCCATTTTCCATCGGGTGACCACCGGATTCCCGAAGGATTCACACCGCCACGAGTGAGAGCCTTCGGCGTACCCGGTTGCGGCAAAGAAACCTGGTAAAGATCCGATTTCCCTTCCGGCGCCGCGCGAAAGACGATCTGTTTTCCATCCGGACGAATCGCGGGAGAACGTTCATTTCCAAGCATTCGAGTCCCCCGACGCAGTCGGCGCCAGAGCCCCTCCAGATCGATGGAAACCAGTGCTCCCTTTTTTCCCCGCTTCTTGTCCCGAACAGACTTCTTTTTGGTCTCCTGACTCTCCTTCCACTCCCGTCCGGTCCTCTCTTCATCTTCTCGAGAAAGAAAAAGGTACCAGATGTCATAATCGTCGCCAGACCGACGGCTGGAAAAAGCGAGAACACGACCATCCGAAGACCAGGAGACATCTCGATCATTATCGGGATGACGGCTGATGTTGATCGGTTCACCTCCATACGAAGAGACAACATAAACTTCACCGTTGAAATCATCATCTTCTCGTGTGTAGGCAATCCAACGTCCATCGGGACTCCAGCAGAACTGAGGTAGTGAAAATCCGGTCGACAAAACCTGGGCATAAGTTCCATCCGCATGACATACCACCAAGTTCCCTCGTCCGACCGCGAGCGCCATGCGACGTCCATCCGGACTGAGTCGTACTTTGCGAACGAAACGCCCTCTTGGTTCGATCGAACGGGAAGACTCCTCCAGCGACTTCCAGAGCGAATCCTTCGACGCCGAAGACAACGACATCAAGCGTGGATTCCGGATGCGATCCGCGATCGCTACGAGACGCTTCCCCTTCCGAGTCCAGGCCAGTTCCCCGATTCCAACCACCCCCTCTAGCGCCTGTCGTGCCAGCGCTCCCTTCCGTGCCGGCATCAAAAACAGCCGACCTCGTGCCACCAGTGCCAGCCCCTTCCCGTCGGGCGTAAATGCGAATTCGGTCACTCCGCCATTCACCGTCACGAGTCGCCTTTCATCTGAGTTACGATCTAACGGCCCCTGAATTCGCAGTTTGCGGGGTTCGCCCCCTTTCGCGGGAAGTATCGCCAACCCCTCTCCGCATTCATAAATCACAGAGCCTTCCCCAAACGCCATGGAGGGAAACCGTATGCGTTCGGACGCAGTATGTCGGGTCAAGGGGCGTGAGACGTTCTCTTGCCAACACCATAGATTAGCCCCTCCTCCCCTCTTGGAGAGAAAGATCAATCCTCTTCCCCCAGGCATCCAGAGCGGATACGCATCATCCGCATCATTATCAGTAATCAGTTCGTACGTATTCGAGGAGCGTGTCCAGATCCATAAATCACGGTCCGCACTGCCTCGATATCTTTCACGCCACCAGGGCGTCCCCCCTCTGACAAAAGCGATTCGGTCTTGATCAGGAGCCACCGCGGCGAGAAAACCGTCCGCGGCCAGCATCCGAGTCGCTGGACTCCCATCGAGCGGAAGCAGAAAGTGAAAACGCTTCGCATGGGAGTATCCACGCCTAGCCGTAAACAAAATCCCACTCGAATCGGGCCACCAAGAGGCCAATCTCTCGGTTTCCGAATGCCACGTGAGTCGACGAACGGGTCCCCCTTCTACAGGCATGAGATAGAGATCCCAGCTCCCATGCCGATGGGACTCGAAAGCGATCCATTTCCCATCCGGCGAAATCATCGGACGCCGATCATGAGCCCCATGTGCCGTCAGTCGTTCAGCTCGCCCTCCGCTCGAGGAGACACGCCACAAATCTCCATCGGAATCGAAGTAAGCCCACTGGCCATCTGGCGAAAGGGCTGGATGACGGGGAAAACGGATGGATTCCCCCCAAAGGCCTGGAGACCCCATCAGACATGTGTAAACAAACCCAAGAAACCCCAAGATCTTTAGATTCATAGAAATGACAACACCCTTTTCACTCAGAAAACCCACTTCATTCGTTCAGCATATCCAGCGACCCATCCGGATCCGACGGAATTCCTCCAACCAAAAAAATATCGAATGAATTACTTGAGAGGTGGCAAGCATTGAAAAAGACCGGGCGATCGTTCACCCGGTCTTTCCTCATCACCCAGTCCCAGTCGATCAGGAACGCGCTGCCTGGTAACGTTCTGCGACCTTGGACCAGTCCACAACGTTCCAGAACGCAGCCACGTAATCCGGTCGCCGATTCTGGTAATTGAGATAGTACGCATGCTCCCAGACATCCAGCCCCAAAATCGGAGTTCCTGGGCATTCGGCCACTCCCCGCATCAAAGGGCTGTCTTGATTTGGAGTCGAGCAAACGCAAAGGGACCCATCGGCCGAACAACAAAGCCAGGCCCAGCCGCTGCCAAACCGTGTCGCCGCGGCCTTGGCGAAAGATTCCTGAAAAGCGTCAAAACTACCGAAAGCGCTATCGATAGCTGCCGCGAGGTCTCCCTCTGGACTTCCACCCGCTCCCGGCCCCATGACCGACCAAAAAAGGCTATGGTTAGCATGCCCCCCGCCATTGTTCCGTACCGCACCCCGAATAGCTTCAGGAACAGCCGAAAGGTCGGAAACAAGATCCTCGATCGAAAGGGCGGCAAGATCGTCGTGGCCTTCAAGCGCCTTGTTCACGTTTGTAACATAGGCGTTATGGTGTTTCCCGTGATGAATTTCCATCGTTCGTTGATCGATGTGCGGTTCGAGAGCGTCATGCGCATAGGGAAGTTCGGGAAGTTGATGAGCCATGGTAGATCCCTTCTTTAATCTTTAGGGTGCTGAGATATAAGGACATCCTGGAGTGCGAGTCGTCTTCGACTCCAACAGGAAATATGAAAGGCCGATAATAGAGGTCGGGATGAGCCTGTCAACTGCCTGCCGCTTCTCCTTGGGAAGAATGCCCCTTGAACCTTAGAGAGGGGATTCTATACTAACCGCCCGTTCTCAATGCACTCGACGACCCATCCCCATTCACTTGGCAATGAATGACTTAGCCAATGAAAAACTCAGATAAACTGGCTATTCGGACCCAAAATCTTCAGAAAAAATATCGAGACTTCTGGGGTCGAGACAAGGTGCAAGCGCTGCAAAACCTTTCCATCGAAGTGAGGTCAGGAGAAATTTTTGGCCTGCTCGGGCCCAACGGTAGCGGCAAAACGACTACCATCAAAATCCTGCTGGGTCTCGTGTTCCCCACATCGGGACAAGTTCATGTTCTGGGACAATCTCCCCGCAGCGTCCAGGCCAAGGCTCGAATCGGATACCTCCCAGAAGAGAGCTATCTCTATCGTTTCCTCAATGCAGAAGAAACGCTCGATTTCTATGGTCGCCTCTTCCGCATCCCCCGACGAGAGCGGCGGCGGCGAGCTGCTGAGCTCATCGATATGGTCGGGCTAGCTCATGCCCGCAAGCAGCCACTTCGTGAATTTTCCAAGGGGATGTCCCGACGCATAGGTCTAGCTCAAGCGTTGATCAACGACCCCGAGCTGATTCTTCTCGACGAACCCACTTCCGGAATGGATCCAGTGGGTACTCGTGAAGTCAAAGACTTGATCCTTCGGCTCCGGGATCAGAATAAAACGGTTCTCCTGTGTAGTCATCTTCTCGCCGACGTAGAAGAAGTTTGTAACGAGATCGCGATACTAAAAACCGGGATACTCGAGGTCTCAGGTCCGGTCGATGAACTCCTCGCGGTTCGCGACGAGATTGAAATCCGGCTTCGTCGGACCGAAAACCAAACGAACGAAAGCGTTCGCCAAGCGATTGAATCCACCGGACACGAAGTGCTTGAGATCAAGCACCCACGAGTCAGCCTCGAGGAACTTTTCGTGAGTATCGTTGAAAAGAATACCTCCGAAAAATCGGAGCCTATCTCTTCGGAAAATCCGGAAAGCAAATCGTGAAGATCTTGGCCTTGGCCCAATTAACCGTCCTCGATGCGGTGCGAAAGAAAATCTTCATCGTTTTCTTGCTCCTGCTAGCATCCCTCGCTTCCTCCGCATTCTTCTTACCCGTCGTCCAGGCTTCAGATCGGATCAAATTGGTGGACTCGATTTCCTTGGGCTGGACAACCTTCTTCGGCATGCTGATCGCCATTTTTCTGTCAGCTTTCGGAATCCCGGAAGAGGTTGGGGACCGACGCGCTTTTACCATTCTCACAAAACCCGTGCGATCCCACGAATTCGTTCTTGGAAAGTGGATCGGCTATATCACGGTAATCGGTGGCATTGTCCTGGTCACCTGGCTATCCACGATCCTTTCGATCTGGCTCCTGCACCCCCATGACTCCATCCCGAAAGCTCGCCAGATGGTGGGAGCCCAATCCATGGACATCCCGTCACTGTCTCTTCCTGATGAAGAGGATTCGTCCGACCAGGCCCCCCAAGCCCAATCGATCCGCCAAACACTCGGAAAACGTCCCGATCTTCACCTCCTCGACCGCAATCATCCCACTGCGTTCTGGTCCTTTGACAATCTCGACCCGAGCACCATCCCGGAGGGAGAGAGTATCGGTCGCCTCAAGATCGCTCTTCTCAAAACACTCCGCACTCACGTCGAAGTCGTTCGAACGCGACTTCGCTACATCCACCCCACCAGTGGAAGACAAAGCACTCAGGAGTTGGAATTCCACACTTTCGGAGGTCAGCACCAGCAAGAGATCGAACTCCTCTGCCCTCGCCGATTTATCTCCAACGATGGACGCCTTACGGTCGCCCTGGACCGACTCGACCCTCATTTCGATCTTCTGGTCCAGACCAAAAGCATCGGAATCTACCTTTCCGCGGAATCTCACGCTTGGAATCTTGGTAAAGCGTTCCTAGGCAGCTTTCTTATGCTTGTCTTGATCATTTCGCTCACGGTCTTCGCGTCCACAACACTCTCTGGACCTGTGAGCGTTTTAGTGGGCCTAACAGGCTTCATCATCGGCCATTGTGTCACCCTCATGCAAACCCTGGCCCGCCAGGTTCGTCACGGAGAGATGACACTCGAACGTGCGTTTCGCCAACTCCTCGAGAAAGCGGATCAGGGCCACGACCACGCCCATTCATCCTCCGGACATGAAGGACATGATCACGGAACCAATTACCTTGCGGACCTCCTTGACGGCATCGCGACCTGGATACCCGACTTCACCCGGTTTCGACTCACCGATACCGTAACCAACGGTGTCTCCATTCCGGCCGAGCTCCTCTGGCAACTCACTGGGACCTGTGTCGCTTATTCAGCCGCAGCCCTTCTACTGGGCATATTCTTCTTTGCCTGGAGCGATGTCGAGAGGACCGAAGGTCCCTGGTGGCACATCATCCGTTTTCTCCGAACCCGGAGATCTTCCCGATGAAAAACACGGTCCTGCCCACCCTTCTCTGCTGTCTTCTCCTCCTTGGTGGCGCCAGCCCTTTTCTTCTCTCCCGACTCCAAGAGCAACGGATCGAAGAACAACTCGAGCCCCAATCCCATGAGCAATCCACCGACCCATTGACCTTCGTATCCACGGTTGCCCTGGGCAACTTTCGGTCTTTTCTGATCAATATGTACTGGATTCAAGCCGATACCCAGGCCAACACACAACAGTGGTATGCACTCCGCTCCACGTTCGAGGTCATCGGAAAGTTGCAGCCCTACAACCCCTTCGTCTGGACCTACAACGCCTGGAACCTGGCCTATAACATTTCCGTCACCATGGAATCACCCCAACAGCAGTGGCGCTGGATCCGAGAAGGACTCGATTATGCAATGCAAGGGGCGGAGAAGAACCCGGAAAGCTGGCATCTTTGCGCAGATATCGGTTTCTATTTCTGGCACAAACTGCGTTACTCCAAAGTCTACCAGCAGCGCTGTATCGAAGAATACGGCCACTCTTCACACGTGATGGCCGCACGCTGGTACGAAAAGGCCCACAACATTCCGGGACACGCTCCTTATGTCGACACCATGCTGGCGACCGGATGTTACGGAGTTCTCGCCGCCCAAGCTCTGCTCGAGGACGACCTTGAAACTTACCAGAGATATCGAAAGAGAATTCTGGAAATCCGAGAGCACATCCAAACGGATCACGCGGACTGGGTCGAGCGAGGCAATCTCCCCTCAATCCCCCTGGACGGCACTTTGCTCCTTCGTCAGATTACACGGCATCTTGCCGAAGAAAATGAGACTCTCGCAATTCGTTACGCTCACAAGGCTGCCGATTGGTTTAGAAAAGAAAATAGAAGGATCTCGGAATCTCTCGCCCGGATTTACGCCAACCTCCTGGAGTTGGACCAAACGCTCCACAAACTCAACCGGTTATCGGAGCGGCGGCTCGGTCGAAAACGATTCCGGCGAGAAATGGAAAAAATCTGGTCCCAATCCTGGTTTTTTTCTAAAAAGCAAATGGCCCTCTGGAGGCGTCAGATGGGCCCCAAATCCTACTACAAGCAACTTCGTCAGATCTGGCGCTACCCCCAACGGGTTGGCATCGAGCTTCGAGACCGTTATTTTCCCAGGTTTCCCCAGATCGTTATCCTCGAGTTTCCACGCATTCCCGGTGAACCCGAAGACGTCTGGTACGCCCGACTCAACCTTGCGGATCACGTCCATATCGTTCGGAGCCAGTGGTTGAACCGGACTCGACTCAGAACTCAGCAAACGGAAGAATGAAGTCCAGAGGACTTCCGAATCCTCGAATTTGAAAGGCAAAACTTCAGATGAATACCGTAGCGATACCCCTCGCCGAGGTCTGGACCGGACTGCTTGCAGTTTCCCAGTACGAGATCTTCAAATATGTGGCGGGTCTGGCTCCCCTGGCCGCCCTTCTCTTTGTCGCATTCCTCTGGATGTCCATCAAGAAGAAGGACACTGGAACCGATCGGATGCGCGAAATCTCCGAATATGTTCACGACGGCGCGATGACATTCCTCAAGAATGAATACACCGTTGTCACGATTTTCGCCCTCATACTCTTTGTCGCTCTCCTGTTAACGATCGATGGATCCACCCTCTTCTTCGATCACGAGACAGGAAAGGGTGGAACAGCCCTCTCCTATCTGCTAGGTGCATTCTGTAGCGCATGCTGCGGATTTATCGGCATGAAGGTCGCGACCCGCAGCGCTGTCCGCACAACCCAGAGTGCTAAAAAGAGCCTGGGTGATGCTCTGCGAGTTGCCTTCAGCAGCGGAATCGTCATGGGGCTTTGTGTGACAGGACTCGGTCTTGCAGGAGTCACAGGCCTTTACATCCTCTGGGGCCATAACCCCGACCCTATATTCGGCTTTGGCCTCGGCGCGAGTTCCGTGGCTCTCTTTGCCCGTGTCGGCGGAGGGATCTACACCAAAGCTGCGGACGTTGGAGCAGATATTGTCGGCAAAGTCATCGCGGGAATCCCCGAAGACGATCCGCGCAACCCGGCAACCATCGCCGACAACGTTGGAGACAATGTAGGCGATGTGGCAGGCATGGGAGCAGACCTCTTCGAAAGTTATGTTGGTTCCATCATCGCCGCCATGGCCCTCGGATTAACCATGACGAAGATCGGTGGCGAACGACTTGTCTTCAATCCAGAATGGGCGGGCATTGCCACCACACTGCCCCTACTCCTGGCCGGCTTAGGACTCTTCGCCAGCATGATCGGCTTTTTCTTCGTCCGAACTCAGGACGAAAGCAAACTCAACTCCGCACTCTTTCGTGGACTTCTGATCGCCTCCATCCTGGTGGCCGTGGGCTCCTGGTTTCTGATTTCTTCTTCAGGCATCCATATCGAAGGCAAGTCCACGCTTGGAATCCTCTGGGCATTGTACCTCGGCCTCGGAGTCGGTTTAGCCATCGGCCTGGTTACGGAACACTACACCAGCGAACATCGACCTCACGCCAAGAAAATCGCGGCTGAATCCGATACCGGTGGCGCCGCCACCAACATCATTTACGGTCTCTCTGTGGGAATGGAATCGACGGCGATTCCGCTGATACTGATCTGTGTCGCCATCATGGCCTCCTTTCACTTTGCCGGAATCTACGGCATCGCCATCAGCGCAGTGGGTATGCTCTCCACTCTCGGGATCAGCCTTGGAGTCGATGCGTACGGACCGGTCGCCGACAATGCCGGTGGACTTGCCGAGATGAGTGGTTGCGACCCGGAAGTTCGTCAACGGACCGACGCGCTCGATGCCGCGGGCAATACCACCGCTGCCATCGGAAAAGGCTTTGCAATCGGATCCGCTGCGCTCACCGCGCTGGCTCTCTTTCAGGCCATCAGCCAGCGGCATATCGAACTGGGCCACGGCCCTCTCAAGCTGGACATCATGGAAGTCAACGTGCTGGTGGGCATGCTTATTGGCGGAATGCTTCCCTTCCTCTTTTCGAGTATGACCATGCGTGCTGTCGGTCGTGCCGCCAGCAAAGTCATGCAGGAAGTGCAACGCCAGTGGAAGTCGATTCCCGGAATCGCCGAAGGCAAAGCCACACCGGATTACGATCGTTGTATTTCCATCACGACCAAGAGCGCCTTGATGGAAATGACCCTTCCGGGCCTTCTGGCCATCATCGTACCCATCGCGGTGGGCATGAGTCCCCTGGGTGTCGAGGGTTTAGGCGGCCTTTTGGCCGGAGCTCTCGTCACAGGTGTCCTGATGGCCATATTCATGGCCAACGCTGGTGGCGCCTGGGACAATGCCAAAAAATACATCGAAACCGGCGCGCTAAAGAACGCGGATGGTGAAGTGCAGGGTAAAGGTTCAGAAGCCCACAAGGCCTCGGTCGTCGGTGATACCGTTGGAGACCCTTTCAAAGACACCTCCGGTCCCTCGCTCAACATTCTGGTCAAGTTGATGTGCATTGTCGGACTGGTCTTTCTCCCCCTCTTCGTGGGTGGCGGATAGACACTTGGGATTTTCAAGCGCCGTACTCTTCTTTTTGACAGGAAAGTACGGCGCTTTTTTTATAGAAGCCACGCGACCGAGGGTTGATTGGAACGTCACATTCGCTAAGTTGAGTCTTACATGAAAATCATTACGGTTGATGAAGCGCGAGAAGGACTGATCCTCGCGCGCCCGGTGGAAGATCGTATGGGACGTACCCTTCTTCGCAAAGGTGAAGTACTTACATCGGCCATCATCGACCGACTGGAATCCTTCGGGATCCAAAACCTCTCCATACAGACCGAAATCGAATCGGTTCCTTCACTCGTAGCCGAAGCGCCCGACACTCCAGACACCAAGAGGAGTGTCCGAATCGCCACAGAAATCGAAACGCGGTTCCGACATCATTCGGATAATCCGCGAATGCAACTCCTGAAAATGGCGGCTCTTTCTTCTCTATTACAAAAGGACAAGAACAGTCGGTGACCGAAAAAACTGACCAAAGCCGGATCCTTCGGGAGATTCAGAGGATTCCGGACCTCCCCACCCTTCCCACCGTCGCCCAACGGATCAATGAGGCGATGCAGGACCCAACTACCAGCGCACAGGACATCGGCGAAATCATCAGTCACGACCCTTCTCTTTCCGCCAAAACCCTCAAGATTGTCAACAGCGCTTTTTACGGATTCCCCAAGCAAATCACATCGGTAACCCGATCGATCGTGATTCTCGGATTCAACAAAGTCAAAAGCATCGCTCTCACGACCGCCATAATCGGCGGCTTGAAACGGACCTCGAACAACGGATTCGATTTTTATCAATTCTGGGAACATTCCCTGGCTGTCGCCATCGCTGCGGAGCGGTCCGCCCACGAACTGGGACTCAAGGTCGAGGAGGACGCCTTTGTTGCGGGCCTCCTTCATGACATCGGAAAAGTCGTGATTTCCCAATTCTTGGAAAAGGAGTTTTCAGAGATTACCGAACTGGTGATAAAAGACGACTTAACCATGGCCCAGGCCGAAATGGAGATCATGGGTGTCGATCATTCCCGCATCGGCAAATGGCTGGCAGAACGCTGGAACTTCCCGCAAAACATTATCGTTCCGATCTGGAGGCATCACAAACCGGATTTGGCCACCGAGGCCCGAGAGTTAACCCATGTCGTTCACCTGGCAGATTTGATCGTTCGCGCTCTGGGAATCGGTAGTGGCGGGGATAACAACATGCCAAAAATTTCCGAATCGACATGGGATCACTTCTACCTGAATGGCGATCTTCTCAAACAATTGTGCGATTCGACACTACAGGGCATCGAAAAAGGCGAAGCTTTTTTCGCATTGATCCGATGATATTTGAATCTCTCCAACTTTGTGAACGGATCATCGTTCCATGAGTATCGAGCGAGAGCCCAAATCTTCGAATACCGAGAAACTCCGCCTCGAAAAAGCGGAGATCCGTCGCTCCTTCGAAGTTTATCGACAATTCCATCAGCGACTTGAACGCATCCAAGGGCTTCGAAACCGCGCCGAGATCTTTCGTCATGCCCGAGAAATCGCGAGCCGTATGGTTGGGGGCATCGCGTCTCAGGTTATTCTCCGCGGAGAGTTGACCACACTGGAAATCCCAAATCTGGAGGAGGTCCCTTCTCACCTCGAGGGATTACTCCCCGAATTGGGAGAGGATCTGATCGAATGGGCCGTTCAGAACCGAACCGCCTCCTCCCTACCGATCGATGAACCCGAGTTGATCGAGAAGGAGGTCCACACCCAGGTCATCGTTCCGATCGTATCTCACAGCAATGTCCAGGGTCTCATGGTTTTATGGTCCCGATCAGAGATATCCACTCTCAGTCATATTGAACTGGACATGCTATCCACTCTGGGACGAGTGGTGGGCATTCAGGTCGAAAATGCCACGCTCTACGCCGAAGTCCAGGAAATTGGGAGCCTACTGGACAACGTACTCGAATCGATCCCCTACGCCGTCCTGGTCACCAATCTCGACGATCAGATCGTCACCATGAATTCCAATGCTGAATTCATGTTTGACCTCCGACGCTTTTTCACCCTTCAAGAAAAATACCAGCGGGCCATGAGTCCAGAAGTCGCCGCCGTCTTCGGTAAACTCGTGATTTCGACCCTCAAAGGTGAAGAACAGTTCGATTATGAATTTCAGCACCGCATCGGTGACCGAACAGATATTCTCATCGGCATCAGCACATCCATTGTCTACGACCGCAAAAACAATCCCACCGGAATTGTCTTCATCTGCCGAGATCTTGCCCTCTCCCGCGAAGTTCAAAAACTTCGAGAACTCGACGTCATGAAGACCGAGTTTCTCCACACCGTCAGTCACGAACTGAAAACCCCTCTGACCGCCATCATGGGGGGAGCTGAAGTGCTCCAATACGATCTTGAAAGTTTCTCTCCGGACAACCAGGAGATTATCCAGATCATCCAAGAAGGTGGCCACCGCCTCCACTCACTGATTACCGACCTGCTCGACCTCTCTCGCCTCGAAAGCGGCAATGTCGACCTCGCTCTATCCCGAGGCAAAATCTCCGATCTCGTTCAGGATTCGATGCGTATCCTGGACCCAGGAACAGAATGCAAGCTCTGCTTCCAGTGCGACGAAAACGAACCTTCCTTTCTCTTTGACCATGAAAAGATTCGCCAGGTAGTAGACAACCTGATCTCAAACGCCACCAAATATTCTCCTGATGGGGGCACGATTCAAATCAGAGTCTATTTATCCGAGGACAACGAACGCGTCCATTTCGAGGTAGCCGATGAAGGGATCGGGATCCCTCCCGATCAGATCCATCAGATCTGGAATAAATTTTATCGAGTCGACAGTTCTAGCACCTCCGAGATCGAGGGCACGGGTCTCGGATTGTCCATCACCAAACACATCATTGATATGCACCAAGGTCACATCCAAGCCACGAGTCAGCCCGGTGCAGGATCGACCTTCATGTTCTGGATTCCACATATCCAGGAAGGAACCATTCTGTGACTAGAGAAACGAACTCCTCGCGTCTCGATCACCGAGAACTGTCTTTACTCCTGGCACGAACCGCCAACGAGAAAAAGGCCCAAGACATACGGGTTATCGAAGTCGGTGATCGGATCAAAATTACTGAATTTTTCGTAATCTGTTCGGGCCACAATAGCCGACAGGTCCTGGCTATCGCTGACGCACTCAAGGCCGTCAGCAAATCGCATGGAAGAATCTGCAAGGAAGGAGTCGAAGGCTACTCGGAAGCCCGATGGGTATTACTCGACTACCGAGACATCATCGTCCATATCTTCCTCAATGAAGTTCGTCAGCATTACGACCTGGAAATGCTGTGGGGAGACTGCCCCCAAGTACAATGGCACACGGATTCTCGAGAAGAGATTAGAGAAGAAGCCTCTACGGATTAATCTCCGACTCCCACCTTCTTCTTCTTTGGGGGCACACCCTCTTCCCCAGATTCCATTTCCCTCAATTCCAGAAACTGAATTCTTTCCATCATCTCTTGGCGCGTCTGGCTCAAGATTCTACGCAAAGACCCCAGTTCTGGATTCTTTGCGACATCTTGCCGCTCAAGGGCTGTTTTCACCCAATCGAAAGCCTTCTGACATTCAGCCCGAGTAAACCCGGTCAGATGTTTACTCAGATATTGGCCATAGAGGGACCAGACACGGAAGTATCGGTTCGTATTTACAATCGCGTGCAATTCATCAAACGGAACGGGCGGCTCCCTCAGATGAGATAACGCGCTCATGATGTAGAGCATTGCCTTTTGATCGTCTTTCAACTTGCGCAATTGACTGGATAGGAATTCCCGGTCGTCCATGGCTCCAAGATATTGATACGCCCTCACCGATTTCAATTGAAGCTGCTTCCCCCCTGCCCCCAACTGATGCGCGCCGGGCAAGGACAGGATGCGCTTCACCTCAGGGATCGCGGCGCGATCCTTTCTTTTGAAAAAATAACTCAATGCAACATCCCATAAAGATTCTTCACTCGAACGCTTCAGGGCTTCCAACGCGAGCGAATGAGCCTCCTCGGGCGGCATAAATTGCAGAAGAGAGGACAGAGCCTTCCATTTCTCTACCGGCGCGAATCGTTTGTAGTATTTTTTCAGAAGTCGTTGCGCCTTCAACTCTGTCCCTCGGTAGCATAAAAGAGAAACCGCGCGTTCCAATCCCACTTTATCTGCCCGTTTGAGATCCCCTTCAAGATTGCCAAAAAAGTCGATTTTCCGAAACTTCCAGACACAGGTCCATCGAGCTGCCATCTGGACCCCGTAATCTTTGTCCTGAACCAGTCGGTATACCTCCTCCCAGGCGGATTGGTTGTCCAAAATAGCCAGCTGGCGTATAGCCTCAATTCGAACTCCCGAGTCATTTTCCGGTCCGACTTTTCTTCGTAGCCACACCAGAGCGTCCATCTTTCCAGGCTCTCCAATCCAGCTGCGAGCACAGCGGAAACCGACCAGTGGATGCGTCTTCCTATAATCCCACTTTTTGACGACTTGAGGTCGAATACGGCCGTCCGGCGCCTGAAAAAACAGCTCCCCACCCAAAGGGACATTTGTCTGTCTGGAAGAAATAGTCACAGGAAGTAAAAAATGAAAAAGATTCCCCACCATGTCAAAGCAGCCGTAGGGGCTTTTTGAGAGGGAGCTTGCCAGTGTAGTACTCCGGGGATATTCACGATCGGTTTTCCGAATCGGACAATAGCTATCGTTGACCTGGTTTCCCCATGGAAATCGCCGCCGATCGATTCCTATGGAAGCGCGACGAAATTCCTCCGAAGTAGGCAGTCGCTTGCCTTTCCATAAAGCGTAATTAAAGGCCACCTCCAAGGGAATCATCGTCACCGGAATGTTGGCATGATTCGCCAGAAATGTCCCCTCCCTCCAACTACCTGGAATCTGATTCATGGTAGAGGTCGCGCGAATATACTCCTGGAAGTCCTTATTGGTAACCGGCAAGCGATCCATGAAGTAGGATTGAACCAGATCGGTATCACCCCCCTCATACCCCCCCGGAATAAAGGTCATCCTCGGAAGGATCTCAGACGGGATTCGGATCGATCGCTCCTTGGGACTGATCGCATCCAGTTCATTCCTCCAATAACGGATCGGAAACTGATTTTGCCCTGAATTTTTCCGAGCCAGGACAACCAGATAATTCCCTTCCGAAACTCCCACATTGCGTAGGGGCAGATTCCCGAGCTTCTTCTGTTCTTCGACCGCAAAATGAACCGGGTTGACCTTTTGTAGCGTTACTGACCACTCCGGAGAAAGTCCATCGATCGACAACCGCCCCATGGAGATGACCTGCCCCAAGTGAACATCGAGCTTTTCTTTCAACCGATCCAACTCTGGATGATCAGGAGATCGGGACCGAATTCGATCCAAATAATGCTGCGCACGGTCAAGGTCCGGGTCCTCCTGGTCGAGAATTTTGTGGGCAATACCTATCAGACTTCGGATGACATCCTCTCGAATCGATTCTACCCGTGGGTCGGCATCACGAAGCGCGGCCTCGACCTCGATAAATTTTTTGTACGCCTTTTTGTACTCTTTCGTCGCAAGGAGGATCTGGCCTTCCTGAATAACCGATCCCCAGGCGTCCTGCCCAGAAGTCGATTCCGGCCACTCTGTATCTGGCGACCCGAGCCACGATCGCCCTCCCCAAAAGACAGCCAATAGCACCAGAAAAAACCCCATCCATTGAACGGCTTTGACCACTCCCCGCCCCCTGCGAACTCTCTGCCCGATTCGAGTGGCGCTGACCTCAAGATAGCGCTCGATCTCGCAAGCCAATTCACCAGCGGTCGCGTACCGATTCACTGGGTCCGTCTCCAGTGCGCGAATGCAAATCTGACTGATTTCGGTATCGATCTTCGAATCCACCTCATGCGGCACCGAGACCCGAGAAGGTGGTTCAGGAGAAATTTCCACCATTTTCCCAGTGAGAACATGGTAGAGGATCCTCCCCAAACCGAGCACATCGTCCGCTTCGTTCATCTGCTCTAGGTCGACCTCATCGACTCTGGAAGCTTGTCGTTCCGACGCGGAAGAATCTCGAGGATGCCGGGTAATCGATGTGGATCCCTCCGATTTGGATAGACAGAAATCGGTGATATGAGGATGCCCCGACTCATCGACCAGAATGCTTTCTGGCCGTAAATCTCGATGAATAACCCCTTTTCGATGAGCATAATCGATAGCGCTCGCCACCTCCGCTACGATGCGCAATCCCTTGTCATGATTCAGAACCCCCATTTTGAGAAGCTCTGCCAGGGACTGACCTTTCACATACTCCATTGTGAAATATTTGAATCCTCCGTGACTACCTCCATTGAAAATCGAAATGATATTCGGGTGATCCAGATTCGCAATCACCTCCACTTCCCGGTTGAATCGTCTTTCTCTCTCCCAACCCCCTACCCCCCCTTCACGAATCACTTTGAGAGCCACCACTCGTTCCAGATCGAGATCCTGCGCCTTGTAAACCTCTCCCAGAGTGCCCGCCTTATGGATCACATCGATAATTCTGAAAGAAGCAAACGTGAACCCCGGCTCAAACATTTTTCCAGACAAACGATCCCAGTTCGTATGACTCGAGAATTCAGAGATGTCTGGTGCCATGCTATCGGCGTCCCTACCCTCCGACCGACCTGAAACTTCTGAAGCCGAACCGACCGGACTCTCCTCCTCCGGACTGAACGCGAGCAGGGTATTTCCCGGCGCTGAATCCAACTCTCTATAGGCAGTGAATTCCTCCGTATAGGAGGATGCCCCACTTTCCCTCACCTCCTCAACCACAACAGAACCCGGAGTAGGCACTTCCCCTGTTAATTCTCCCTGCGCTTGATCATCAGGACTCACATGAACGGTCATGGCACCGTCCCAGGGGGAATCATTTTCAGCAATCCATTCAGAAGTTACGCTTTCGCTGCCCGGGAAATCTCCTTCGGATTTCGGGGAAAAGGCGGCTGAATTCCAGGGATCGCCTTGCCCACCCTCCCCACTTTTCGGGTCTTCGAGAAGAATCGGTTCGGCGATATACGAATCATCACTTGCGACAAGATCTGACTCCGTATTGGCAGCACTAGCCGGCTCAGAACCGCTCTCCCTTGCCAGTTCCTTCCCACAATCGAGACAGAAATATTCCTCGGAAATGGTTCCTGTCTTCCCGATCGCCTCGGCAGAATGTCGACCACAACCGGAACACCCTGGACTCGCATGAGCCAACTCGTTTTCCAGATCGACAAAGACCTCTGCCCCTATCTGACCCTGCTGGAACAACAGTTGAGACACGGTAAGCCACACCCCTTGCTTTCGCATGATCGCCTGTTCATCCAGAGCCCTTTCCAGACCTTGAGCATCGATTCCGCCTCTTTCGATCAAGGTGCGAAAAATTTCTGGGACTTGAAACTCTTCCATCAAATCGACTCGTCCAGATAATTCACTTGGAAGGAGCAGGGGATCGGGTAGGCCATCGAATAGACTCATGTTAAACGGAACACCTGTGTTCTCGACAGCACAAACGCCCGTATTCTCTACTCTTTTCTTATATCTTCAAATCGATCCCTACAAAACTCTTTAGAGGAACTCCACTCACGCACGGCAGGTAAAATTTCCGTGCTATTTCTCATTTCGAATATTTTTGCATCGCTTTGAAATCTTGGTTTTGTTTGTACCGGATAGGTCTTCTGAGTCGCTGGTACGCGGAATCTGTTCGCGCAGCGGCAAACCCCTGGTCCAGATCGATCTCAAGATCACAGGCCAGTACTCGGACGTCGCCTGCGTTGCCTACGACTCCCGGCCGAGAGCTACTACTGGGTTCGCCACGAACAGGGAGGCTTCACCGGCAACGTAGTTGAATGGTGGGGGCCGTCATGACACATCAGATAGACCCCTTTATATCGGTCCGTCCTGGTCACGCTTATTGATATGAGAAAAAAATACAACTTTTTAGACAGATCAGCTCCCGGCAAGGGTTTTCCGGGTACAGAATCTAATTTTTCCGTTTGGAATAAAAATAATGTCCATATACTCAAGATTTTCCCAGACTTCCTGGCCGCCGGGGTTGGCGAGCCAAGGTAGAGCATGCTATACTCCCCACATATCGGTGTTTACAACGATATGTCCTATGACGAAGGCACGCATTTTCTTTATACCCATCGCCTTGATCATGGCTGTCCTCTACGGTGGGCCCATGATATCTACCTCAGCTGCTTGGGCACAGGAAACCCAATTCGACGAAGATCATATATATCATGGCGATTCCGAAAGTTATGAGAAAGCCGGCGTGATATCTGCGGACAAGGTCTACATGGCGATCCCCGCCTATCGCCGAGTGGTTGAAGAGGGTATGAAGAAAGACAATCCTTCATACTGGATCCTCATGGAGAAAGCGACCAAGATGTTCCACCGTTCCTTGGTTCGCAATGAACGCGAAAACGGCTTCGATCTCGTCGGTGAAATCGGCTCGATTCGCCCTCCCAATAAAACTCCAGAAGACATTACCAATAAGGTAGTTACAATCGTCCGGCGCATGGTGAACGAAGGAGAGAATAATAGCTACCGGTGACTCAGATCCGGCTTG
>JASMLP010000026.1 GCA_030748635.1 Planctomycetota bacterium | reverse complement strand
CGAGATCCACACGCACCGCTCCGTCGAGAACCTCACGAGCGGACCGGGTGAGTTTGAGTACGGAGTAGTTGGCGATCTCCTGGGAAAGATACCCTCGATGAACGAGCTGGCGCATGTAGCTCATCCATTCGTGAGCGGAATGGTCCTTCCCGATGCCCCAGGTGCTGAGACGGTCGTGCCCCATACGCTGGATCCGCTCGTCCTCCACCCCACGAAGCACGTCGACGACATACTTCACCCCGTAGTTCTGGCCCACCCGGTAGACGCAGGAAAGAGCCTTCTGGGCGACCTCGGTCCCATCGAAGCAATCGGGAGGGTCCTTGCACACATCGCAGTTCCCGCACGGCGCCTCCAACGATTCGCCAAAGTACCCCAGCAGCACCCGACGTCGGCAAGTGAACGATTCGGCGAAGTCGACCATCCGGTTCAGTTTATGAAGATCGACACGTCGTTGATCGGGATCGGTGCTGGAATCGACAAACGAACGGGCGATCATCACGTCCTGATACCCCAGCAACAAAACCGCCTGACTGGGTAACCCATCGCGTCCGGCTCGACCGGTCTCCTGATAATACCCCTCGATGCTTTTGGGGATATCGTAGTGGAGTACGAAACGGATGTCGGGCTTGTCGATCCCCATTCCAAACGCGACGGTGGCCACCACGACGTCGATCTCGTCGCGCACGAACCGTTCGTGGATAGTCCGCCGTCGGTTCGCGGGAAGACCCGCATGGTACGCGGCCGCCCGATGTCCGGACGCCTCGAGCTTACGCGCGACCTCCTCCACCCGCTTGCGACTCAAGGCGTAGATGATTCCGGACTCCCCTTCGTGACGAGCGAGCACCTGCTGCACCTGGCCGATCGGGTTGCGTTTTTCGACAACCCTGTACTCGATGTTGGGACGGTCGAAACCGGTCACGAAGATGCGAGGGTCGCGAAGCCGCAGCCGGGTCACGACATCCTTGCGAGTCTGAGCGTCAGCGGTCGCGGTGAGCGCCAGGGTGGGCACCGAGAGAAACCGATCTCGAATCGATCCCAGTTGTGCGTAGTCGGGTCGGAAATCGTGCCCCCACTGAGAGACACAGTGCGCCTCGTCGATCGCCAGCAAGGAAAGTCGAACCTCCGCCAGTCGCTCGAGGAAGCGTTCTTGTTGCAGACGCTCCGGAGACACGTAGAGAAGATCGAGCACTCCCCCGTGCAGACGCGCCAGCACCTGTCGCGCCTCCGCTTCCTGGAGAGTCGAGTTGTAGTACGCCGCCCGCACCCCCTGAGCCACCAGCGCGTCCACCTGATCCTTCATCAGCGAGACCAGCGGCGAAACCACCAGCGCCATCCCATCCATCACCAACGCCGGCACCTGATAACAAAGGGACTTCCCTCCGCCGGTAGGCATCAACACGAAAACATCTCGACCCGAGAGCACCTCGGAGATGATCTCTTCCTGAGATGGGCGGTAGTCCGCGTAGCCAAAGACGCGACGGAGGATCTGACGGGGAGTGGACATCGGTGAGGACAAGATACCAGTAACGAGCGTCCGAAACGATGGGACCGATTTTCAAGATCTCGCGGTCCCGAAAAACATTTCAGACCCCCCCCCTCAACATCTGGGTACCGGTATGGGACCATGAGTCATATGAAACACAAATTCATCCTAAAGCTGGTCAGCTTCCTTTTTCTGGCCACCGCCCTGGAAGCCCAGGAGATCTCGAAAATCGAGATCCAGAGACTCCGTGAGCATGTCGAACAGCTCGCCTCGCCGGGGTTTGCCGGTCGCAACAACGGAGCTCCCGGGGGACTGCGAGCGCGACAGTACATCATCGACCACCTGCGTACCGCCGGATTGAAACCGGGCAACGGAACCCGCTGGACTCAGAACCTACCCGCCCCGCTCCGCGGCGCCAACATTCTCGCGCTGCTCCCGGGAAACGATCCGGAACTCTCGCGCGAAGTGATCGTGGTCGGCGCCCACTACGACCACCTCGGGATCCGCGGCGGACGGCTCTACCCTGGCGCCAACGACAACGCGGCGGGGGTGGCGGTGGTCCTGGAGACCGCACGCGTCCTCGCTGCCAGCAAGAAGGGACTCGCCCGCAGCATCCTCTTCGCCAGCTGGGATGCCGAAGAAGACGGGCTCCTGGGCAGCGCCGCATTCGTCGAGATGCCAACCCTACCGCGAGAACGGATCGTGGCCGCCGTCGATATGGATCTGATCGGCCGGGACTTCCTCGATCTTTTTCCTGACAAACTCTTCGCGATCGGCACCGAACATTCGGACCGGGTGGTCGAGGCCGTCGGACGCGCATCCCAGAACTGTCCCCTGGAAGTGATTCCGATCGGGGCCGACCTGATCGGGCCCCGGTGCGACTTCTGGAATTTCCGTCGCCGAAAGATTCCCGTCGTCTTCTTCACCAGCGGAGAACATCACGACTACCACCGCACGACCGATCTCCCCGATCGTATCCGCTACCCCAAACTCCTCGAGGTGGCCCGACTGGTCGAATCGACACTCCGCGATCTCGCCGGTCCCGGAAAAACACCTCGTTATCGACCCGGAACCTACCACCCACGAGAGGCGGATGAGCTGGCCAAAATCCTGCGTGGCATCCTCGCCCAAACCCCGATGGAATGGTTCGAACGCTGGACCTTGACCGGCGCCGTCGCTCGCCTGGAACGGTTCTCCCGGCAGGACCGACTCAGCGAAGCGGATCGAATGACGATGCGAGTTCTGGTCGGCCTGACGCTTCTGCGCCAGAGATACCGAGATCCGCCTCCTCAAGACCAAGGGAAATCTCACAAAACGAGGCGCCGGTAGATCCAGCCCTCCTGCTCACCCCGATCCCTCCTCAAAGGCGTTGAGAAAACGGCGAAATCGCGCGTGAGCATAAGGGATGAAGCGGATCTTCTGGATCGGATCGACCGCCAGAGGGATGGCGGCCATCGCGTACATGAAGTCGGAAAACCGGATCATTTCCTGGGTCTGGCGCAACAGCCCTTGATGTTCCTCTGCTCGCTCCGCGGAGCTGGAAAAATCGGCGTGTTCGAGATAGAGATCGATCAAGACCCCGATGTCCTCGGCGGTGAACCCGGGCTCGGCGATCGCGAAGTAGGGATCGTCCGGAAGCCCGTGCCTCATCACAGTCTCGGCGAAGAGGTTGGCAAAGTCGAACGCCTTGTGATTGAGACACGAGAACTCGAAATCGAGAAGCTTGATCCCACCGTTCTCTAACTTCATCACGTTCCCGTGGTAGGTGTCGTTGTGACAGAAAGTGAGAGGCCCTTCAGGCAGAGCGTTCTTCACTTTTTCGAGAGTCTCCGGGCGGGTGATTTCCAACAGGTCCTCGCACATCGCCTGCTCGTGATCCGGAAAATTTTTTCGTTGGTTTAGAAGAACCTCTCGGGCCAATCGCCCCCACTTCTCGTGCAGCAACTCGAAAAACGAACCTTTGGGCAGGTTCTCCGGTCTCAACTGATGAAACCGATACAGTTCCCCGGCAATGCCGGCCAGAATTTCCGGATTGGAAAGATCGTCTGGAACCAGGGTCCGACCGGTGTAACACGCCTCGATCCGGTAGGAGTCCCCGTAGTCGTGACAGCGAGCGGCAATCTCATGCTGACCGAGCAAGAGAAAAACTTCCCGCTCGGCCTCGAAATCGAGAATCGCGTTCTCCTTGCCCTCCAGGTGGCGATAGAAAACCGCGGGAGGATCGACCTCCACCCGAGCGGTGACGGTCATCGTGAAGGAGGAGAACCCCTTGGGATCGGTGAACTCGAAATCGTCCACCCCGTGACCACGCCACGACGGGAAAAGACGCTGACACTGTTCGAGAATCTGTTGCTTCACGATTTCATCCCTGAACCGGAATCGACACCTCGTCCACCCGGTTTCCTTCAACCTGTCAGATCTTTCGCGCGAGTACAAGGCTCCACCCCTGAGAAGCCTCCGCAATCTTCCGAAAACCGATGAAATAATTTTTCCAGCAAAAAAACACCCCGCTTATCCCGGTTCTTCTACAGGTACCTGAGAAACTCAAGGAGACCCGAACATGATGAACCCACAGACGCTGACTCGAATCCTGACCGCCCTCCTAAGCCTTTTGGCTTTCAGTGGTTGCCGTGACAGCATTTTTACTGTCTACCCACAAGGCGACCGACAAGCGAGCAACGGTCGCATCGTGTCGGGGGTGAAAGTCGCCATTCGAGGCAAGCGATTCGGAGAAGTTCCGGGTCAGGTTCGGATTGGAGGTGTGCGGGTACCGATCGATGTCACCCGTTCCGGATACATCTTGTGGAAGAACCGAGAAATCGTGATCCGAATCCCCGACGGCCTGGTCTCCGGGTCGATCCAGATCGAAACGGCTGACGGACGAATCATCCGCGGCCCGGAACTGCTGCTCGACCAGGGACCAAGAGACGTGGACGCAGTTTACCAACGTCATATCAACGACTACGCAGCGCGTAACGACCTGGATCAAAACTGGGTTCGGTGGATGCTCGACCAACAACCTCAGGATTATATCGACAACACCTCGAGTAATCGCGATCGAGGCCTACTGACCTTCACAACCCAGCGACTGGAACGAAAGACCATCACCGTCGCCTACACCTACTATGAAGGTCGTCCTTACCGAATGAGAGAACCGTGGCCCGTTCCCCAGGCCGCCCAGGAATTGGCTCATATGGGAGCCCTCAAAAACATGATGGAAGCCGCTTTCCCTGGCTATCGATTCACCTTCTTTTTCGATGCCGACCCGATGACCTGCGACCTCGCTGTCCAGGCCAATCATCCGAACAAGAACCACCTTTTTACCACTTACATCCAACCAGAGGGGGATCGTTCGGGAGGGGTAGTCCGATTGATCCAAAGCACGAACGATGGGGTGCTTATCCACGAAATCGGTCACTATCTCGGACTATCACACCACTACGAAGAACGCGACGCCTCCGACATCGGAGAGGGCAAACGGATGCCGCCCGGAAGCCGAACCTGTCGGATGGACCGAACCGCGGGCTGGTGCACCGCCTGTCTCGCCGCGCTCGATATCGACCCGGACGCCTACCAAGAGGAACGGGTCGCCCAGGCGATCCAGATCCTTTACGATCATTACGATCGATAAAGAAGCGAAACAGCACCACCCGCCCGATCGTTGAGTGAGGACGATTCCTGACGTATTGTAGTTTGGGTTCATCGAAAACTCTCGCTCTACGCCCGGAGAAAAAAATCGTGTCATCCTCCACTTCCCGACCTCGATCAGAATTTTCCGTTCTCAACATCTCGGTGAGCCTGGCTTGCGCGACCCTCCTCGCCACCCTCCTGTCCGGATTCGCCTCGGGGCAGGGGTTTCTGGGCCGAGCCAACGCGATAAAGTGCCGCAGCAACCTCAAGCAGATCGGACTCGGAGTCTCCTACTATGCAGAAACCTATAGCGATCGATTTCCCGATCGTAACGGGGCTTCCTTCCTCGCCGCCCTCTACGTCACTGAACATGTACCCGACAACCGTCTTTTCCTCTGCCCCGCCTCCAGACACGAAAATCACAACGGCTCCCATCTTGCCCAATCCTTCGTTCAGCGCGCCCAGGGTGGTCCCGGCGTAGCCGACGGAACCAGTTACCTCGGTCGCCAGAACCACCCCACCTCTCCCCACCATCTACCGGGCGCCCGTGCCGTGAAAAACGCCAGCAAAGCCACGCTCGCCGCCGACGAGGAGAGCAGCTGGCACGGCGAAATGCGTCACTTCCTCTTCCTCGACTCCCACGTCGAGAGCATCCAGTCCTCCAAAACGCGCTTCAAGAAACTCCTCGTTCCTCTCTTGCCCCCTGGCCAGGGGAACTAACTCGATCGAGAGGCGGGACAAACGCGGATCGATCTCGACCGCTGTGACCCTCAATGAGGTCATCTAAACATCGACTCCCAACTTCAGGGGGCTGGATCCGGATCCCAACTACCCTCCTCTGCCACCCTTTTGGTATAAAGTACTCTTTCCTTTTTTCAGAAAAGTCCTCCAGAAAGAGCACCTCGTCATGAATTGCCCCCACTGCCAGAACACCCTGACCCAGGAAGATTACGAAGGCGTCGAGATCGACCGCTGCACTGCCTGCGAGGGCATCTACCTCGACGACGGAGAACTCAAACACATCAACGACGCCCGGGAAAAAACCTTCTCGCCCGAGGAGATCTCCGCGGTCGACGGTATCCAGAAACAGGTCCAGGCCCACTCCGAAGAAGCGGTCGGCTCGATCCAGTGCCCCAAGTGCACCGACTCGCAGATGAATCGTCAGAACTACGCGGGCCAGACCGGCATTGTGATCGATCGCTGCCCCAACTGCAAAGGCCTGTGGCTCGACGCCGGAGAGGTCGAAAAGATCCAGATCATGGTCGAAGGCTGGGAGGGAGAACAGTCGGCAGACCTCCAGAGCTATGGCGCCCGGATGCAGGAGGTGGCCAGCCGCGCCGTCGAGTCGGGAAACCCCTACCGAGGTCGCATAATGCGCGCCATCTACAGCGGGTTCTTCGACCATTTCAGCTCCTGATCGAATATCCGGTGAGTTTCATTTTCAGGTAACCGTTGTGGCCGTTCATCTTCGTGAGCGCTTCTGGAAGAACCTCCAGATGACGTCCGTGGCCAGGAGTCGGTCCGAAGGCTTTCCGACCAGACGCTCCGGCAGGAAATTCTTGCCATCAGGCCAGACGTGGCCCATCCCCTTGACGGGGTAGAAGAGCACCTCGGTCAACGATTGCTCGACTCTTCGAGCGAAGATCGAGCTTCGTGGTTGCCGGGATCGACGACCCGCCCCATGAACAAAATGGTGCCGGTCCGATTGTGCCGGATCAGGAACAGGAAGGGATGATCCGCCCGAAAAACCGGAACGGAAGACTTCACACGCACGTCGACCGCTGTCCCCGCACCCGCTGCGGTTCCTTCCTCGTCGACCTCCACAAACGCCTTGTGTTGAACTTTCGAAATCCAGGCATCTCCCCTCGAAAAACCCATGCCCCCAAAATCAGCTTTTTTGGAATCGAACGCCTCCTTCATCCCCAGCTTCTGACAAGGGGAATTGAGAAGATAGTCAGCCTCGATCCTGAACTTCGGCAGGTAGAGATCAATCTTTCGTAAGGACCCGTCATCCAGTTCTTTCAGCCACCAAGAGAGGTTCTTTGAGGTCAACCTCTTCTCGAGATCGATCCATCCGTCCATCTCACCGGGAAGAAGAACGATCATCGACATCTCCTCGCCTTGGTACGGTAGCGCAACGATCTGAAAATCCTCCTTCGCAAGAAACCGGAATTTGCCCTTCTGATACATGATCGGAACACGAACTCGCTTTTCGGACGACCGGTAGAAGAACGCTTCACTCGTGTTCTTTTTCTCGAACGTACTCTTCCAGACCCCCTTGAAGGAAATGGCGCTCAAAAGAACGCAGACCGAATTGGGATCCAGGAACTCCAAGATCTTCTCGATCTTTCCCTCGGTCTTTTTTTCGACCCAGCGGTTGATGGTGTCCAGGTCGCCATCGAAGAGTTCGGCCTCGTAGCGATCCTTCAACAGGGCCTTGAAATTGGAACTCACGTCGTCTCCGGTAAGACATAAGCCGGTGGCGATCGCCAAACTCTGCTTTTCCTTCCGAAGATCGGCCTCCATCTCCCGGGAGAGAGCCCCGAACACCCTGTGCAGCGACGGCGTTTTCGGATCGAGATACAAAACCTCTTGCATCTCTTTGGCCGTATTCCCTTTCGCTCCCGCGCAGGTCATGGCCAGAGCAGTGGAGATACTGTAGGGAGAAAAGAAAAGATTCTCCTGAGGAGAACCCAATTCGTGATATAGATCCAGAGCAAAGGCGGTGTTCCCCTCAACAAAGTTGTCCGGTACAGCAACGCCTTCTTCGAACTCCCAAGATCCCCTGGAAACCGAATAGACCAAACCACAACCCAAAAGAACAACCCACAACAAGATTCGACATTTCTTGAACCGGCTCTTCATTGTCCTATCCTCCTAATGTGAAATAACCTCGGAGATGCGCCAAGTCGAGCAAATACGCAACTTTCGGGGAATCTCGTCCGGCAAGCAAAGACACGCAATTCTTTCCTGAAATCCTCACCCCCCGAGTGCACATCGGAGAACATTCGACTCACCAGGCCCAAATCAGGACGATTTTCAACCGATCAAACCGAACGAACGACCCGGTATCCGACAAAACCGTCTCCACCCGTCACCAGAATCGATCCGCGATCTCCTTTTACCTTCATGGCCCCGATAGTCTACGGAATGGAGTATCTTTTGGGGAAAGGAGTGATCGTGTCCCCCATTCATCTACTACTCATCCAGATTCGACAACCGGGAAGTCCTGCCGAAACGCAGGAGCAGATCTGCATCCGAAGCAAACTCGGGAGCCGCTCTATACAGATGCGAACGCGAAATGCTCTCGCAAACCCGGCGACCCCCTCGTGGCTGGATGGAGTCGAGGCCCTGATCATCGGCGGTTCGGGCAGCTACAGCGTCCATCACCCCCTGAGCCAGCGCTGTGTCGAACCGATGCGAAAGCTCCTCGACGCGACCATCGCTCAGACTCTTCCATGCTTCGGCATTTGCTTTGGCCACCAACTGCTCGGCCTGCATATGGGTGCTCGAGTCGAAACCGTCGAAACACTCGCCGAATTCGGAACCGTTGAAGTCTCAACAACCCCTGAGGGGCAAATCGATCCCGTATTCGAAACTCGAAAAAGTCGATGGTCGGTCCACACCGGACATACCGATACAGTGACTCAGATCCCCGCCGGAGTCACTTTGCTCGCACGGAACGATCAGGTCGAATCCCAGGCCTTTCGAGTCGACGGACTACCTTTTTACACCACCCAGTTCCACCCGGACCTCTCCGCCACCGAAGCGCTGGAGCGATACAAGGAAATCATGGAAACGAAAGACAAAAATGGCGTCCCTCCCTATGAAACCGGACGGGACGAATCCAACGATCTGCTTGGACGTTTTATCGACTGCCATGTCCGCCGCCCTTAACTAGAGCTTTCCGAATCGAAGGACCGGAAAGAGGCCTCCAGGAAATGAGAACTCGTCCTCAGAAAAGCCGGCAGCTTCTATCCGGCGCCCTTACCCCGAAGGAAAATTCGCAGTCCTTCAATCCTTATCAGACACCACTCTGAAAGCTTCGAAAAGATCCTCAACTCTTTGGGCCGAACGCATTCTTTGAGAAAGATCCGTGGTAATGAGCAAGGAGGAAAGAGTCCCGATCAATTTGAGATGGGTATTGCGATCTCCCGGAGGGCCGACCGTGGCAAAACAGAGTTCCACTCCCCGGGATCCAGGCACTCCATAATCGAGAGGTTTGTTCAGGACAAAGGCCCCAAAACGGGTCCTCTCGGCATTTAGAATCGTCGCATGAGGAATCGCGATTCCGTCACCGATTCCGGTGTTTTGCATCTGCTCTCGCTTCCAGAAAGCCTCCTCGATAGCTTCCGATTTCCCCAGATCTTCATGGGCCCCCGAAAACACCTCCGACATCATCCGGAAAAGAGATTTCTTGTCGACCACCGAAACTTGCACAGCCAGAGTCGCCGAATTCAGAAAATCGACCATTTCACTCGGAGCGGCTCCATCGATACGCCCCTCGAGAGCGTGGTGCGCTTTTTTTCGAGGGGTCTTCAACTGAAGAACCGAGCAGGGAGCATCCTCGAAGAGATGATTTCCGGCAGCCCCAAATAGACGCATCAGATTGCGCTCAGAAGGAGCACCGGTCACCAGCAGATCGTATTCGGTCAGTTCCTCGATCAGGGAGTCGTCGTGCTCTCCACGCACAATACGGCTCTCGGTCTCCACGTGACAGAGTTGCCCCATCTGGTCGTGATAGTCGACCATCACCTCGAGTTCCCAGCCGGGAGCACCTTCAGGAAGGGCCTGAACAAAAATGAGTTCCGCCTGATGGCTGATCGCGAGGCGATCCGCCGTTTCCACGACCAATCCATCGTGAGGTCCTGGTTCGGCATGAACCGCAATCCGACGCATATACCGATTCCCGGCATCCTTGAAAAGAGCCAGATTGCAGGGGAGGTGAGCCATCCACCAGGAAAGAGGGTTGGAAACAAAAAAACCTTTCCACTCCTGCTGAACCCATTCCAGAACCACCCAGCGCGCATGGGTCTGGCAAGCGTAATTGTGTAGTCGATGACGAATATCTCGGGTAACCACCGTGTCCATGTGAATCTCGACCGGGAGATTTTCAGCAACAAGACGGATACGCCGCTCCAGCGCTCGAGCATGCAGTTCCTCCTGCTCGAGAGCAGCCGAAAGTTGGGTCTGAGGAGGAACTTCACGCAATCGTAAAATCTCCATCCGCTCCCCTTCGCAGGCCAACGACGCCGCGATCTCTACCAGGGCTTCCGACGAAACTTCACGCCCCAGAAGGGGGACCACAATCTCCGCTCCCGGAAGATCTTGCCTCAACGGCTCGGGCAGATATATCCGGGTCGATGCCAACCCTTTTTCGGGCAAGAGATCTCGACGCCGAGCAATCTGCTGAAGAACTCCTTTACGGCTGGTCCGTCGACGCCCATAGAGGAAATAACAGAGTCCACCCAGCAAGGACACTCCCACCGTCGTCACCATAGCCGACGTGCCAAGAACAATGATCAAAGAGATCCCCGAAATAATTCCAACTGCCGGCAAAAAGGGGTAAAGCGGAGTTTGAAAAGTGGGACGATACCACCCGGGCTTGGTCTCCCGTAGAAAAACGACACAAAGACACTCGATCGCAAAAACCAGGATCTGAAACGCACTGGCCAGCTTCGCGATCTCACTGACATCCACCCACAAGATGACCGAAGACATGATGATTCCGGTGACGACGATCGAGACCATGGGGGTTCCGAACCGAACGGACATATTCTGTAAAACCGAAGGCAAAAGACCGTCGCGAGCCATCGCCATCGGATACCGACTGGCAGCTAAAACACCCGCGTTGGCCATGGAGGCCAGAGCCAAAATGGCCACCAAACAGACAACCACCAGCCCTCCCTGCCCGAAGAGCTCCCGGCCGAAAGCCGCCATGGGACTTTTGTCCTCTGCCAGGCTTTCCCAGGGGACTGTGGCCATGAGCGCGAGAGTCACCAGAGTGTAGAGACACATCATGAAGACCAGGGAGAGGACCATGGACAGAGGAAGGTCTCGAGCCGGCCGAGCGACCTCCTCGGAAACACTGGCAATCGAAGTCACCCCCGCATACGAGATAAAGACAAAACCGATCGCCGCCACCAGACCAGGAAATCCATCGCCGGAAAGCTGCGGTAAGGGGCCAACCCCCCGGGTCAAAATACCTCCTGCAGTCAAAGTCCCGAGCAAAACCAAACTGATAACCACAATCCCTAGCTGAAGCTTTGCGGTCCGCTTGACACCGAGGCAATTGAGAAGGACCAGGGCGATCAGGATGCCCAATGCGAGAGGCTCCACCGGAACCTCAGCAAGATGCTTGACGTAGTAACTCGTCCCCACAAGAGCAAATGAACCCTTCAGAACCAGGACCAACCAGACCCCGAACCCCGCCGCCGTCCCCAGAAGAGGACCCAGGCTCCGCTCCACGAAAAGATAGGTTCCCCCTGAACCGGGCATGGCCGTGGCCAGTTCCGCCTTGGCAAGCACCGAGGGCAACACCAGAAGCCCGGCCCCGAAGTAAGCCATCCAGACCGACGGCCCCATCTTCGCCGCCGCAAGACCCGGAAGCACGAAGACACCGCCCCCGATCATCGCCCCCAGCGAAAGGCTCAACAGCCCGAAAAGTCCAAGGTCTCGGCTCAGTTGAGTGGACATGAGAAAGACTATGATATGGGTCGTAAGCCGTTGTCATCAAATTTTTTGAGAAAATTCGACAAATTATTTCACATCTTTTTCCTGTTGGGGTGAGGAAACCTCCCGACTTCTGCGTGATCCCTGTTGAGAGTGCCATCTTTCGTTGTGAAAAACCCCACATAAAACTCGAATCCATCCTGGAGGCGACCGATGAATTTTTCTCCCCCCTATCCGCCGCGAAGAACCCATCTTCTTTGCGCTACATTGATGACAGCCCTTTTTCTGATCTCCGGTTGCAAGGAGCCCCCCGGATCTGTTCCGGAACGATACCCATCGGAAGAATCGATCGGCGGCTTACTCCAGACCGACACCCTGCACAGCAGCAACTCGTTGGCCTATGGACTGGCTTATGAGCCCTCTCGAGACGGAACAGTATCCCGACTCCACGTCTCGGACTTCAACGATGACGAGATCTACATCTATCAGATCGATCCGACCGGATTGAGTCTTTCCGAACGGATGTCCACCTCCGCTCTCGACCCCGCCTTTGTAGAACCTCGTGGACTCGCTTACGGCTACCGGAGAGGACGGTCCTATCTCTACGCGCTGACCAGTCAGGATGCCGACGGTGATGGCACCTACGATTCCACTTTGTGGAGAGTCGACCTCGACGCTTCTCCCCGATCCGTCCACTCGATCGACCTGGATCGATCCTGTTTCGAAATCTCAGGATTAGAGGTTTTCGGGCTGACCCTGCAAAACGATTTCCTCTACGTCAGCTACAACTCTTCCTCGTTCCCTACCGCAAGGGAACAGGTGCGACGAGGTATTCTCCGGCTACGGTTGGGAAGATCGATC